>DZBS01000034.1 GCA_022729995.1 Draconibacterium orientale
TTTGATGCCGAAATTTACAATAAAAGCTTTGAACTTATTAATAATCAAGATGTAAACCTTTCAATTAAAGATTCTTCGGGAAAACAATTAAATTATATTTTTGATAAAACAGTGAACGCTTACTCGCTTAACGCCGGAAATTTTAAACCCGGCGAATATTCATGGAAAGCCGAAACGTTAATAGATGGAAAAAATCAAACAAAATCAGGTATTTTCAGAGTTTTAATTTTAAATTCGGAATTGCAAAATACAATTGCAAATTTTGGATTATTGTATCAAATTGCCGTAAAAACAAACGCAAAAATGTTTTTCAAAAATGATTTTGATAAACTTTATGATGAAATTACTGCAAATAAAAATATTGTTTCTGTCTCATTTTCAGAAAGAAAACTCGAAAATGTATTGAATTGGGAAATATTACTTATTCTTATAATTTTGATAACTTCGGCTGAATGGTTGTTACGAAAACTTTACGGATTGATTTAATAAAATGACAATAAATCAAATAAAATATATACAAGGAACTGTTGAAGCTCCAACTTCAAAAAGTAGTTTTATTAGACATATTGCGGCTGCAATTTTGTCGGATTTTGATAATTCAATATTTTATAAGAACAAAAATAACGATATAAATTCTGCAATAAATGTAGGCAAAAGTCTCGGAAAATATATAATTGAAGACGAAACAAATTTGAAAATAAGCGGAAAATTTTCTTTAACTGAAAATGAAATTAATTGCGGTGAATCGGGTTTGGTTATTCGTATGTTTGCACCGATAATTGCACTTTCGGGCAAAAATTTTATTTTAAATGCCGAAGGTTCTTTGCTAAAAAGAACAACCGAAAATTTATATAACTCGCTTGAAAATTTCGGAATAAATTCGTTTTCAAAAAATAATTTCCCGCCTGTGAATTTCTCGGGAAAACTAAAAAATAATAATTCAAAATTGGATTTTTCCGAAAGTTCGCAACTTTTCACAGGCTTACTTTTTGCATTGCCTTTAGTTGAAGGAAATTCGGAATTGGAAATTGTAAATTTGAAAAGTAAACCGTACATAGATTTAACATTAGATGTTTTATCAAAATACGGAATCGAAATTGAAAATAAAAATTACTCGAAGTTTTATATAAAAGGAAATCAGCATTATAAAGGAATTTCTGCAATTGTGGAAGCCGATTGGAGCGGTGCTGCATTTTTGGCTGTCGCCGGAGCTGTAGGCGGAAAAATCAGAATAAATAATTTGAACGAAAAATCTTTTCAGGCCGACAGAGCAATTGTTGATGTTTTAAGGCAAGTAGGAGCAAAGTTGAATTTTGAAAAAAATAGTTTGATTATTGAAAAAAATAATTTGAAAGCTTTTGAATTCAATGCCGAAGATTGTCCGGATTTGTTTCCTCCATTGGTTTCGCTTGCAGCATTTTGTGAAGGCGAATCCAAAATTTTCGGAGTTTCACGACTTTATAATAAAGAAAGCAACAGGGCTTTAAGTTTGCAACAAGAATTCGGAAAACTCGGAATTTCTATTTCTTTTGATAATAATTATATGAAAATTTTGGGAGGAAAAATAAAATCTGCAACCGTTAATTCGCACAACGACCACAGAATTGCAATGGCAACTGCAATTGCGGGAATAAATTCCGAAGGAAAAATTATTATTGAAAATTCGGAAGCCGTAAATAAATCATATCCTTCTTTTTTTGAAGATTTTGAAAGTATTTGTAAATATTAAAATACAATAAATTGAACACATTCGGACGAATATTTAAAATTAATATTTTTGGTGAATCTCACGGAAATTCTGTCGGAATTGTGATAGACGGTTGTCCGGCCGGAATAAATATTTGCGAAAACGATTTTGCTACAGATTTATTAAGAAGAAAAAGCGGCGCATTCGGAACGACACCGAGAATAGAACCCGACAAACCTGTGTTTTTGAGCGGAATTTTCAATTCAAAAACAACAGGAAACCCGATTACAATAATTTTTGAAAACACAAACACAAAATCGTCAGATTATAATTTTACCGATTTTCCTCGTCCCGGACATGCCGATTTTGTTGCACAAAAGAAATATTTTGAAAATTCCGATTTACGCGGCGGCGGACATTTTTCGGGCAGATTAACTTTAGGACTTGTAACAGCAGGAGTTATCGCAAAAAAGATAATTGATTTTGTGAAAATTAATGCAAAATTATCCGAAGTCTGCGGTTCGGAAGATATTCAAACTGCAATAAAAAATGCAATTGAAGAAGGCGATTCAGTCGGCGGAATAATTTCATGCACGGCAAAAAATATTCCGGCAGGATGGGGCGAACCGTTTTTCGATTCTGTTGAATCGCTTATTTCTCATGCAATATTTGCAATTCCCGGAATTAAAGGAATAGAATTCGGCAGCGGATTTGATTCGGCAAAAAAACTCGGCTCGCAGTTAAATGATTTATTTATAGACGAAAACGGAAAAACCGAAACAAATTTTGCGGGCGGAATTAACGGCGGAATTACAAACGGAAACGAAATTACATTTAAAGTTGCGGTAAAACCAACATCGAGCATATCAAAAGAACAAATAACTTTCAATTTCAAAACAAAAAAACTTGAAACATTAAAAATTCAAGGACGACATGATGCTTGCATTGCAGTTAGAGCAGTTCCGGTTGTTGAAGCCGTAACGGCAATTGTTTTGGCAGATTTATTTTTATTAAGAAAAACACAAGAAAAATGATAATAAGAGACGCATTTTTAGACGAATATACGATAATTGCCGATTTTCAAAAAATGATGGCAAAGGAAACCGAAAATTTGGAATTGAATGATAATATTGTGAAAAAAGGTGTAAAAGCAGTTTTTGAAAATCCGGAGAAAGGAAAATATTATGTTGCCGAAGAAAATGGAGTTGTTGTAGCTTCTTTATTAACAACTTATGAATGGAGCGATTGGCGAAACGGAACAGTTTTATGGATTCAGTCGGTTTATGTAATGCCGGATTTTAGAAAATCGGGAGTTTTTAAAAAGATGTATTCTCATATTCAAGAAATTGTAAATTCGGGAAATGAATTTTCGGGAATTCGTTTATATGTTGATAAAACAAATGTAAATGCACAAAAAGTTTATGAAAAAGTTGGAATGAACGGCGAACATTATATTCTTTTTGAAGAGATGAAATAATGTTTTATTAATTTTATTTCAAAAAAAAAGCCGGCATCAAAAGTTGATTGCCGGCTAAAACAAACCATGAACAAAACTCTATTCTACTACTTCAACCAATTTTTCGTCGCTTTGCCAAAGACCGTGCTTTGTGCAATATGCCATTGCTACTAATTTTAGGCTTTTCATCGGAACAATGTGAAAATCTACTTCAACATGTCCGGGTTGATTTCCTAATGCTCCGGGTGTAAAATGTGTTTCAGCAATAAATGTTTCTCCGTTCCATAATTGAACGTATTTTATGAAATGATCAAAATCGTCGGGATGTGGATATTCTTCTCCAACTTTTACTTTCACTACGAATTTTTCTCCTTTTTTAGCTGTGTCTGCTGAATGAACAAAAGCTGAATGTCTGTCAATATAGTCTTTTTTTGCTTCTCTGTCTATTTGACTAATGTCTTGATATGTATTAATTTTCGGCATAATTGTATTTTAAGATTTAAAGATATTTTAATTTTTTATTAATACAAATTTACAATCTTTTTTCAAATAAAAAAAGTCTATTTAGATTTATTTTAAATAAATTATTTTTCTTTAACATATAAAATGTCTTTAAGCTTTTTTAATCTTTCAACAAGTTCATTAATTTGATTTCTGTTTTTAACATAAACAATAATTGAGCCGTCGAACATGTTGTTTTTCCTTTCGTTTATTGCAATTGCACGCATTTTAAGTTTAAATTCTTCGGTAATAATTTTTGTAATTGTAATTGTAATTCCTTCGCGGTCTTTTCCTGCAATTGATATTGTAGTAATAAAATCGGATTTAATATTTTTATTGTTCCATTTTGCTTTCACAATTCTGTATGGATAACGATTAATTAAATCTCCAGCGTTTGGGCAATTTTGTTTGTGAATTTTAGTTCCTTTTGAAACAGTAATAAATCCAAATATTTTATCGCCCGGAATAGGGTTGCAACATTTTGAGAGTTGATAATCGAGAGTTGTTAAACCTTCGTCGATTAAAAGCCAATCGGTGCTTTCGAAAATTCTTTTTTCAAATCTTTCTGCGTCAAATTCTTTTAAAACTTCTTCAGTTTTCGGAATTTCTTTTTTTTCTTCAAATGCTTTTTTAATTTTCAGAACATCAATTTTTCCTTCGCCCAAAAGTTGATAAAATTTAATTGGTTCGTCTGCATTAAAATAATTTGTAGCTTTTTGAATATTTATTTCGGAATAATCAATTTTGAGTTGCGAAAATTTTTGTTTCAAAATTTCTTTACCAAGTTCCGATTGTTTAAAGTCCTTAAGTTTAATTAATTGCCTTATTTTATTTAACACTTTTGAACTTTTGGCAATATTTAACCATTCGTTGTTCGGGCGTTTATTTTTATTGGTTATAATTTTTACTGTGTCGCCGTTTTGAATTTCGTAATTTAACGGTTTAATAATTCCGTTAACAATTGCACCCGAACATGTTTCGCCAACTTTAGAGTGAATATTAAAAGCAAAATCCAAAACTGTGTATCCGGGTTTAAAACTTTTCAAATCTCCGTCTGGTGTAAAAACAAATATTTCGGAAGAATAAAGAGCTTTTTTTGCTTTATCTTCCGAATGGTCGTCGATATTGTGCGGATTTTCAATTGCTTCGCGAACAAGCGTTAACCAGTCGGTGGAAGAATTTGACTCTCCGGATTTATATTTCCAATGAGCCGCAGGACCTTTCTCGGCAATTTCGTCCATTCTTTCGGTTCGTATTTGAACTTCAATCCATTTATTTTGATGTCCTAAAACGGTAGTGTGAAGAGATTCGTATCCGCCGGTTTTTGGCGACGAAATCCAATCTCTAAGTCTTTTAGGATTTGATTTATATGAATCGGTAATTATCGAATAAACTTTCCAACATTCGTCTTTTTCTTTATCCAAAGAAGTTTTCAATATAATTCTAATTGCAAAAAGATCATAAACTTCTTCAAAAGGAACTCCTTGTTTTTGCATTTTTTTCCAAATCGAAAAGATTGATTTTGGACGACCTTTAATCAAAAAATTCAAATCATTTTTTTTTAAGCTGTCTTGAATAGGCTTAATAAAATCTTCAATATAAATGTCTCGTTCCTTTTTTGTGTCTTTAAGTTTTTTTGCAATGAATTTAAACATTTCTGTATGTGTATATTTCATTGCAGTTTCTTCAAGTTCGGTTTTTATTTTATACAAACCAATTCGGTGAGCCATTGGTGCAAAAAGTTCTGAAGTTTGTTGAGCAATAACAATTTGTTCCGGTTCCGGGAATTCGTTGATATGTCGAATTTTATAAATTTGCTCAACAAGTCGAATTAAAACAGCTCTAACATCCTGCGTAACAGTTAGAAGTAAATTTATAAAGTTTTCATTGTTTTTTGTATATTTTTCTTTCCTTAAAATCGGGATTTTTAAAATTCCTTTAATAATTGTCGAAACATTTTTGCTGACGAGTTTTTCAATTGAAGGAATGTCAATATCTTCTTTTACGAAAGTTCCGTAAAGGATTGAGGCGCAAAGAGTATTTATTCCGGCACCAATTTCTGAAAGTGCAATTTTTGAAAATTCTTCTGCTTTTTCAATATTTAATGTTAACTTAGCGTTTTGGGATTTTTCCAGAAATAAAAAAGTAGCGGAAATGGTTTTTTCTTGTTCAACAGAAAGTTGAAATTTTATTTGAGATAAAACTTTGTTTTTTAGTATTTCCGAATTTGAAAGTATTGTGTTTCCCATTTTAAATGTTGGTGTTTAGTTGCAAAAATAATGTTTTTTGACATAAATATCACAAAAAAATCATTATAAATAATAAAGTATTTTGGGCACAATTTTTGACTTGAAAAGGTATGAAACAGGTAATAATAATATTTTTCTTAACATTTTTTTATTTTAATATTTCACAAACTTATGCTCAAAATGAAAAATTGAGTGCAAGTGTTTTAAATATTGAGTATTTTGATATTTGCGAATGTAGTTCAAAATCACCTGTTTTAGCCCGAATAACATTAGAAGTTAAAAGTATTTCGGGTGCAAAATTAAAAATGAAAAATATTTATTCCGACGGAATTACAATAATTAATGAAGTAACAAATAAAGATAAAAAAGGAAATATTGTTTTTGATTTTTGTACACAAATTGATAAGAAAACCGTTTTTAAAACTGTTTTTATTGATAGTCAAGGAAATGAAAGTAATGAAGTTTTCTTGTATGTGAATCCTGTGAAGGATAAAATTATTTCGGGTACTGCGCCCCAAACTTTTAAAATAAATTAGTTATGATAAAAGTAACTGAAAATAAATCGTCAATATGTTATTATGATGCTGATTATCAGCTAATAGTAATTGAGTGGAAAGATGTAACTTTCACTTTTGAAGAATATAAATTTCCTTTTGAAGCCGGATTAGATTATCAATTAAAAAATAATTTAATTATTAATAATTTTTTATCCGACGTTAGAAATCAAAAAGTTGTTGCACCACAGTTTAGAAAATGGTTTCAAGATGTTGCAATTAAAAGAGCAATGAGCCAAGGATTAAAAAGAGCAGCTGTAGTAATGTCAAACAATGTTTTTAAAAAGTATTATATCAATAACATTTTCAATACTACAAAAACTTTTGGATTACCCTTAAAAGCTTTCAATTCAATTGATGATGCCAAAAAATGGTTTTCAAGTTTTGCAGATTAGAAATTTTATTTATTTCGATATAAAAAAAGAGCTTATTAGGCTCTTTTTCTGTATTTAACAACTGCAAATGTAAGAGTTAAACTTCCGTAAATAACTAAAGCCAGCAATTCGTTTATAATATCTTTAAGCCCCGAACCTTTTAAAAGAATCATTCTCACAATTTTCATAAAATACGAAATCGGGTTAATGTAATTCAATTTTTGAGCCCATTGAGGCATTGTTTCCGCAGGCGTAAAAATTCCGCTCATAAGAATAAATACCATAACAAAAAAATATGCAATGAACATTAATTGTTGTTGTGTTTCGGAAAAAACCGACATTAATAAACCGATTGAAAGCATTGTTATTAAATAAATTATTGCCGAACCGAATAATAGGAGCAAACTTCCTTCAAAAGGTAATTTGAATAATATTTTTGCAATTGTGAGACCGAATGCAAGTTCAAAAAGTGCAATTATTAAAAACGGAATAAGTTTTCCTATTATAAATTGATATTTTTTTATTGGTGTAACATTTATTTGCTCAATTGTTCCGGATTCTTTTTCTCTTACCAAATTCATTCCGGAAAGTATTAAACTTATTATTGTTACCAGAATTACCAAAATTCCGGACGACATATATATTTTATAATCTAAACGCGGATTATACCAAAATGAATTTTCGATATTTATTTTTTGAAATTCTGCCGTTTCGGGAAACAAATTTCCTGAATTAAGAATTATATTTTGATTGAAATCGTAAACAATTCTTTGGCTGTAGCCGTTGGCAATTGAAGCTTTTGTTCCGTTAATGGCATTAAAAAGAAATTGCAGCTCAGAAGAGTTTTCGTTTGTAATATTTTTTTCAAAACCTTGAGGAATTACAATAATTACATCGGCATTGTTATTTAAAATTTCTTTTTCGGCTTCGGAAACAGAAATTGAATTTCCGACAATAAAAAAAGGTGAAGCCGTAAATTTACTTTCAAGTTCTTTTGAAAGTGGTGTTAAATCTTTGTCGACAACCAAAAGATTTATACTTTTCATATCAAGACTTGCAGCATAAACTAATACCAGCAATTGAACCAACGGAATAACAAATATTATCGGTAACATTGTTTTGTTACGAAACACTTGAGTAAATTCTTTTTTTATGATACTTATTATAGTTCTCATTTTTTGAATTTTGATTTTTTTATTTGAAATAAATAATGTCGTCCCTACAGGACTTTTAATTAAATTGATTTATCGTTTCTACCATAATGTCGTCTCTTCGAGACTTTCAATAAATTGATAAATCGTTTACAAGGTGATTATATTCAAATTTATGTTTTCATTTTACACAATATATTTTTTTTTGCATAGACGGGCATACTTTAAAGCTAAATATCTTTTTTTCTAACTGCTAATAGCCAACTGCCAATAGCCGATAATGAATAATATGTATTTCTTAAATTCCAAATTAATAATTATAATCTCACTTTAAATTTTTTTGCACTTAGAGCAATAAAAACAATTGTCATAAAAGTTAAAATAGCTGTTTCTTTCCAAATATATGCGAGACCGGTTCCTTTTAACATTATGTTTTTCAATATAATAATAAAATATTTTGGCGGCATTAGAGCCGAAATATATTGAAGTATTAAAGGCATATTTTCTATGGGAAAAATGAATCCTGAAAGTAAAATTGTAGGCAACATTAGAGCAAACATCGAAATAAACATTGCAACTTGCTGGCTCGGAGCTGCTGTTGAAATTAAAATTCCGAGCGATAAAGCCAAAATTATGAAAAGCATTGTTTCTGCCATTAACAATGAGAGATTTCCCATTATTGGCATTCCGAAAACGAAATATCCGAGAGCAATAATTGTTACCGCATTTAAAAAAGATAATACAATGTAAGGTGTAACTTTTCCGAGCAAAATTTGAATAGGATTTAGCGGCGAAACCAAAATTACTTCCATTGTTCCGGTTTCTTTTTCGCGTGCTACGGAAATTGATGTCATCATTGCAGAAACCAGCATTAGAATCATTGCCATAATTCCGGGAACAAACATATAAACGTCTCTAAGTTCTTCATTATAAAGCATTCTTTCGTTTACATGAATTTGCATCGGTAAATTTATTTCTCGGTTTATTGATGAAGTATAATTCATAATAATTCCGGAAGTGTAATTTATAATCATATTTGCTGAATTTGCATCGGAAGCGTCGGCAATTAATTGAATATTAGCAATTTTTTCTTTTTTTAGCTTTTGGGCAAAATTTTCTTCAAAAATTATTACTTCTCTAATTTTTCCGGCTTTAAAAACACGTTCTAAATCTTCTTTTTTATAAATTATTTCTTCTAAAGTAAAAAATCCGGAAGAGGTAATTTTGTCGGTAATTTGTTTTGTAACTTCATCGTTGGATTTATCCCAAACAGCAATTTTAACATTTTTCAATTCGTTGGTAATTACAAACCCAAAAAGCAAAACTTGAGCAAACGGAATTCCGAAAAGTATTATCAATGTTCGCTTATCTCTAAATATGTGATGAAATTCTTTTGTTACGAATGATATGAATCTTTTCATTTGTATATAGTATTCGTGTCTTTTTGTAAATTTATTCTTATTTATTTTCTTGCAATCTTGACAAAAACTTCGTCCATATTTTGCACTTTATATTGTTCTATTAAATTTAAAGGCGTGTCGAGAGCCACAATTTTTCCTTCGTCCATAATAGAAACTCGGTCGCAATATTCGGCTTCGTCCATGTAGTGTGTTGTAACAAAAACCGTAATTCCTTCTTCGGCGGTTTGATAAATTAAATCCCAAAATTGTCGTCTTGTAACCGGATCAACGCCGCCTGTGGGTTCGTCTAAAAAAACAATTTTTGGATTGTGGAAAACGGCTGTTGAAAAAGCCAGTTTTTGTTTCCAACCTAAAGGAATATCTTTTATAAGTTTGTTTTTGGCATAAGAAAATTCAAGCTTTTCGAGTAATTCGTCTGCCTTTTTTTTAATTTCATTCTTTTGCATTCCGTAAATAGAAGCATAAAAATTAAGATTTTCGTAAACAGTTAAATCTTCATAAAGCGAAAACTTTTGACTCATGTAACCAATGTTTTTTTTGATTTTTTCATTTTGTTTATAAATGTCAAATCCTGCAACTTTTATTTCTCCTGCCGAAGGCATTGAAAGACCGCACAAAATACGAATTGCAGTTGTTTTTCCGGCACCGTTTGCACCCAAAAAACCAAAAATTTCGCCTTTGTAAACATCAAAAGTTAAATTGTCGTTTGCCACAAAATGTCCAAACTTTTTGGTCATATTTTTTGCCGTAATTATTTTTTCCTGAGTCATTTTTTAGTTTTTATCTTCAATCATTAAATCCATAAAACAGTCTTCAATATTTGGCATAATTTCTTTTATATTGATATTTGAATTTCCTTTTTCATTAAGATAATTTTTTATGCTTTGCACTTCCGGAACGCTTCTTTTGTCGGTGTAATGCAAAAACTGACCGAATGAATTTACCGAGTTTGTGAATTCGTAATTTCTAAGATCTTTAAGTACTTTATATTTGTTGTCGGAATTAATTTGCAATAATTGTTTTCCGAATTGTTTTGTAATATTTTCGGGAGTTTCAACAGAAAGAATTTTTCCTTTTTGAATTAATGCAATTCTGTCGCAAAGACTTGCTTCGTCCATGTAAGGCGTTGAAACAAAAATTGTTATATCATTTTTTTGTAAATTTTTCAGCATTTCCCAAAATTCTTTTCTCGAAACGGCATCAACTCCGGTTGTTGGTTCGTCGAGCAATAAAACTTTTGGTTTGTGAATAAGTGCACACGAAAGTGCAAGTTTTTGTTTCATTCCGCCGGAAAGTTGTCCGGCTCTTCGATTTTTAAAAGGCTCAATTTGAGAATAAATATCTTTTATTAAATCATAATTTTCGTCAACAGTTGTTCCAAAAACAGTTGCAAAGAAATTTAAATTTTCAATAACCGTTAAGTCTTGGTAAAGTGAAAATCGGCCCGGCATATATCCGTAAATTTTTCTGAGAGATTTATAATCTTTCACAACATCAAGATTTTCAACTGTTATAGTTCCCGAATCGGGTAGGAGAAGAGTGGCAATAATTCTTATTAAAGTTGTTTTTCCTGCTCCGTCGGGACCAATAAGTCCAAAAAGTTCATTTTTTTTGATATGTAAATTAATATCGTTTAGAGCTTTTGTGTTGTCGTAAACTTTTGTTAATGATGATATTTCAATTGAATTACTCATTTTTAATTTTCTTTTGAATCAAAATTTACTTCCGCAGGCATTCCAATTTTTATTTGTCCGTCGTTTTTAACTGAAATTTTTATTGCATACACCAAATTTATTCTTTCATCTTTTGTTTGAATAGTTTTTGGAGTAAATTCCGCTTTGTCGGAAATCCAAATTAGAGTTCCTTCAAACTCTTGCATTTTGCCGTCTTGCGCATCAATGTAAACTTTTAGTTTTTGACCTATTTTTATTTCATTAAGTTGAGTTTCAGAAATATACGCTTTAAGATTCATTACCGATAAATCGGAAATTTTGTAAAGCGGTTTGCCCGGAACAGCCATTTCAAAAGCTTCGGCATATTTTACAATTACATTTCCTTTAAACGGATTAACAATATAACATTTTGAAATTTGATTTTTTAAGATATTTACCTGAGCATCAAACACTTTTAAATCGTCAAAAATGTTTCTGTTTTGTGTAACGACTTGGTCTATTTGCTTATCGAAAACTTTTATTTTTCCTTCAATATCGTCCATTTGACGCTGAGTTGCTGCGCTGTCTTTCAGCAAGTTGGCAACTCTTTTTCTTTCAGTTTCCAAACTTGCTTTTTGTTCTTCAATAACTCTGACTTGCGAAATTATATTTGATGATTTTGAACTCACAGAATTTTTTTGTGCAAGAACTTGTTTCAAATTCAAATACAAAGAAGTTGTGTCAATAATTCCAATAATTTGACCTTTTTCAAGAAGCTGACCTTCGTTTAAATTAAACTCAATTAATTTTCCGGAAGATTCTGCAGAAATAATTGTAGAAACAGCTTCAAAATTTCCGAAAGCATCGGCTTTTTCTCCGTTTCTGTTGCATGATGCAAAAAGTATAATTGCTGAAAATATAAGTGTTAATTTTTTCATGATATATTTATAAATTAATGATTCTTAAATAGTTTCTGTTAGCTTTAAGTAATTGTATTTTGTGAATTTGATAATCAATTAATGCTGTATTTTTTTCGTTTAAAGTTGAAATGTATTCCGAAGAAGTTATTGTTCCGTTGTCGAGTTTAATTTCAGCTTTTTTAGAAATATTTTCTCTTAAAGCTATGATTTTTAAATCGGTAACAATATATGATTCAAGTTTGAGAATTTCTGCAAGTTCGTTGTTTGAAGCAATAATAATATTTTTATTAAATATTTCTTCTTGATTATCAATTAATTCGGAGTTTATTTTTAGAATTTCATTGGTTCTTTTTGTAATATTTTTATCCCAAATATTCCACGAAAGCATTGCACCTGCTAAATAATAAGTGCTCCATTCGTCTTTTATCATTGTTAAACCCGGGTTTCCGTAACCGCCTTGAGCAAAAATATAAAGTTGCGGCATTCTTTTTTTATTTAGGGAATTGATATTTGAATTTAATATTTGTTTCTGAATATCAAAAAGTTCCAGTTCGTCTCTTTTGTTAGTTCCGGTAAATTCAGGAATAATTTTTACTTGTGGTTCGGCGAAAATCATAGGTTCTTCAAATTCTACAGATGTTAGTTCTTTTAATATTGAAATTGAAGCTTTTCTTGATTCTTTGATTCCTGCAATTTTCTGCTCAAGTTTTAGAAGTTCGGCATCAATAATATCAATATTATCCGAAGTTAAAATGCCGTTTTCAGTTGCTGAAACAACGCTTTTTCTTCTCGACTTCAAATCGTTTATAATTACATTAAGCTGTTTTTCCGATTCAATATAAAAAAGTATTGAGAAATATACATTTTCTACTTGTTCTTCAAGTTTAATAATTTCTATTTCATTTTTTTTGATTTCTGCCAAAAGATTTAAACTTTCAGTTTCTTTAAGTGATTTTGTTATTCCTCCGTCCCAAATAACTTGCTTTGCTTCAGCATAAACCGAGTATTGGTCGAGTGGCGGAATCGGGAAATTTATTGTCATTCCGGGTGGAGTTTGAATATCAATACTAAAAGTTTGCGATTGATAAGTTGCCTTTGCATTAAAAGTGAGCGACGGTAAATAATTTGATTTTAAATTGTTGGTTTTTAAAACATTAATTTTCTCAAATTCACTTTTTTGTTTTGAAAGCGGATGATTTTGTTTTGATAAATTTATGCAACTGTCAAGCGTAATAATTGTTTGCGCCGACAAACCTGCAAAAGTTAACAGAATTACTGCCATTGTAGAAATGAATTTTATCATAATTTATATTTTTATAATTGTTGATTTTATAATATTAAAAATTTCATCTTTTCTTTGAGCCAGAAATATTTCGTAATTATTTTTTTTTCCTTCAAAAATAATTTCTTCAATTAGTGGTCTGGCAACAATTGGAAAAATACAAAGCGAAAGAATGTTTATAAATAAATTCCTTGCATCAATATCTTTAATTTTCCCGTCTCTGATTTCTTTTTGAACAATATTTACAAAAATTGAAAAGTCGATATTTGATGATTTCAAAATAGTTACAGCAATGTTATTTCCTTTTTTATTAAGTTCGCTAATTATAAACATCGGAATAAAGCGGTTTTTAAAAAGAATGTCCAAGTAGTTTTCAATAAATTTTTCGAGCTTAACAAAAAAATCTTCGTCGGACTCAAATATATTCAAAATTTTTGTAATAAGTTTTGAAAAAGTAATACTGAACACTTTTTCAAAAAGTTTTTCTTTGCTTCTAAAGTAGTAATGCAACAAAGATTTATTTATGCCGGCTTTGTCTGCAATTTCCTGCATTCTTGCGCCTGCGCTGCCTTCATTCACAAATATTTCTTTTGCTGCTTCTAATATTTTTTCTTCGGTATTTAATATTTCTTTTTCCAACATTTCTAAATTTATCTTAATTAAACTATTCGGTTTAACCATTTGGTCAAAGATATGAAGTTTTTTTTATTGTAAAGTTTTTTTCTCAAATATTTTTTAAAATATTTTATTAAGCATTGAAGAACAGCATGTTGTATTATGATTTGTATTTTCATCAAATTAAAATACTTATTTTTGTATTGAATTAAAGAAAAACTATTTAAGGAAAGCATACTCTTTTCTAAAAAAGTATTACTTTTGCAGTTACCAAATTTTGAAAATAAGAATAAAACAAAATGATAAAAATTACATTTCCCGACAAAAGTGTCAGAGAATTTGAAAAAGGAATTTCGGGGCTCGAAATTGCAAAAAGTATAAGCGAGCGTTTGGCTCAAGAAGTTCTATCGGTTGGTGTTAACGGCGAAATATACGATTTAACACGTCCGATAAATAACGATGCAAACGTAACATTATATAAATGGGACGATGCCGAAGGAAAACATGCATTTTGGCATTCATCTGCACATTTAATGGCCGAAACATTAGAAGTAATTTTTCCCGGAGTTAAATTAGGAATCGGTCCGGCAATAGAAAACGGTTTTTATTACGACATTGAACTTCCCGAAGGAAAAACAATTTCTGAATCAAATTTTGCCGAAATTGAGCAAAAAATGCTTGATATTGCAAGAGAAAAACATCAATATATTCGCTCCGATATTTCCAAAACGGAAGCTCTTAAATTTTTCACCGAAAAAGGTGATCAATATAAAATTGAATTAATTACCGATTTGGAAGACGGCACTATTACATTATACAAACAAAATAATTTTACCGATTTATGTCGCGGTCCGCATTTGCCCGATACAAGCCCGATAAAAGCAGTTAAACTGTTAAATATTGCAGGTGCATATTGGCGAGGCGACGAAAAAAGAAAGCAACTTACAAGAGTTTACGGAATTACATTTCCGAAGAAAAAACTTTTAGACGAATATCTTGTTTTGCTTGAAGAAGCCAAAAAACGCGATCACAGAAAAATAGGTAAAGAATTAGAACTTTTCACATTCTCGGCAAAAGTAGGAATGGGACTTCCGCTTTGGTTGCCAAAAGGAGCAATGTTAAGAGAAAGACTTGAACAATTCTTGAAAAAAGTTCAAACAAAATACGGATATTTACCCGTAATTACACCGCATATCGGACAAAAAGAACTTTATGTAACATCAGGTCATTACGAAAAATACGGAAAAGATTCGTTTCAACCAATAACAACCCCTTCCGAAAACGAAGAATTTTTATTGAAACCGATGAATTGTCCGCATCATTGCGAAATATATAATTCAAAACCACATTCATACAAAGATTTACCAATTAGATTGGCCGAATTCGGAACAGTTTATCGTTACGAACAATCGGGCGAACTTCACGGATTAACAAGAGTAAGAGGATTTACACAAGACGACGCACATATTTTTTGTCGTCAAGATCAATTAAAAGAAGAATTTTTGAAAGTTATAGACATCGTATTATATATATTTAATGTTTTAAAATTTGACAAGTTCACAGCACAAATATCTTTAAGAGATAAAGAAAATAAAGCAAAATATATTGGGACCGATGAAAATTGGGAAAAAGCCGAAAATGCAATTATAGAAGCATCAGCAGAAAAAGGTTTAAACACAGTTGTTGTTCACGGCGAAGCTGCATTTTACGGACCAAAACTCGATTTTATGGTTAAAGATGCAATAGGAAGAAGTTGGCAATTAGGAACAATTCAAGTAGATTACAATTTGCCCGAACGTTTCAATTTAGAATACAACGGAAGCGACGATCAAAAACATCGTCCGGTTATGATTCACCGAGCACCTTTCGGCTCAATGGAAAGATTTGTGGCTGTATTAATAGAACACACAGCCGGAAAATTTCCGCTTTGGTTAACACCGGAACAAGCAGTAGTTTTGCCTGTGAGCGAAAAATATAATGAATATGCAAAAAAAGTTTCAGATTTGCTAAATAATTACGATATTCGCAGCCTGATTGATGACCGAAACGAGAAAGTAGGTAAAAAAATTAGAGATAACGAGTTAAAAAGAACACCTTTCTTGTTAATTGTTGGCGAGAAAGAAGTTGAAAACAACTCAATATCAGTTAGAAAACAAGGCGAAGGCGACCTTGGAGAAATGGGAATTGAAGAATTTTCAAACTACATTAAAGACTTAGTAAAAAAAGAATTAATAGAAATTTAAAAAATATTGTTTAATAAAACAGGAGGACCTAAAAATAGCAAAAGCACCATACAATAGCGGTAAAAGCCCAGACTTAAAATACTCATACAGAATAAACGGAAAAATAAAAGCAGAATCCGTAAGAGTTGTGGGCGATAATATTGAACCCGGGGTTTTAAGCCTCGAAGATGCAATAAATTTGGCAGATGAAATGGATTTGGATTTGGTAGAAATATCACCAAACGCAGTTCCGCCGGTTTGCAAAATTGTTGATTTTCAAAAATTTTTATATCAACAAAAAAAGAAACAGAAAGAACTTAAAACAAAACAAACAAATGTTGTTGTTAAAGAAATTCGTTTCGGTCCGAATATTGACGAGCACGATTTTGAATTCAAACTTAATCATGCAAAAAAATTCCTTGAAGAAGGATTTAAAGTAAAAGCCTTTGTGTTTTTTAAAGGAAGAACAATTGTGTATAAAGAAAAAGGTGAAATAACACTTTTAAAATTTGCACAAGAACTTGAAGAATTAGGGAAAGTAGAAAAAATGCCGATTTTAGAAGGCAAAAAAATGACAATAATTATTGCACCTAAAAAATAACGCATTACCATCAATTATATATATTAATCATTTTAAAAAAAAGAAGAAGTTATGCCTAAAATGAAGACCAAAGGCGGAGCGAAAAAAAGATTTAAGCTTACCGGTTCAGGCAAGATAAAGCGAAAACATGCTTACGTAAGTCACATTTTGACCAAAAAATCGAAAAAGCGTAAAAGGAATTTAGGATATTTTGCAACTGTTGCAGATGCAGATATGAATGAAGTAAAACACCTTTTAGCTTTAAAATAAGCAAATTTCGGTTTCAAACCCCGACACGAGCGCATTAAAGAGCAATTTAATTTGCCGCCTCCAACAAAAAATTAGTTATTAACCTGAATTCAGGCACAAAGAGTAGAAAATACCGCCTGCGTTCAAAAAAAAATTAGGTTATGCCACGTTCAGTAAATGCTGTAGCATCAAGAGCAAGAAGAAAAAAAGTATTAAAAGAAACCAAAGGTTACTTCGGAAGAAGAAAAAATGTTTGGACAGTTGCGAAAAACACCTACGAAAAAGGTTTGCAATACGCATACAGAGATCGTAAAGCTAAAAAACGCAGCTTTAGAGGACTTTGGATACAAAGAATAAATGCAGGTGTAAGACCGTTTGGAATGTCTTACTCGCAATTTATGGGTAACTTGCACAAAAAAGGTATCGAACTTAACAGAAAAGTTTTAGCTGATTTAGCTATGAACAATCCCGAAGCTTTTGCAGCTATCGTGAATTCTGTAAAATAGTCGACAACAGAAATTAAGAAAAGGGAAGTTTATGCTTCCCTTTTTTTTTAAATTAAAAATTTGATTTATATATTTAAAATTTAATATGTTATGAAAATTTCGTTGATTGGTTACGGAAAAATGGGAAAAGAAATTGAGAAAATTGCAATTTCGAGAAATCATACAATTGTTAATAAATTTGATATTGAAAATATAAATGAATTAACTGTTGAAAACTTAAAAAAATCTGATATTGCAATCGAATTCACAACACCCGAAACAGCTTTTGAAAATTACATAAAATGCTTTGAAGCCAATATTCCCGTTGTTTCCGGAACAACAGGCTGGCTCAACAAATATTCCGAAATAAAAGAAATTGTTGAATCGCAAAATCAAACTTTTCTTTATTCTTCAAATTTCAGTATAGGTGTAAATATCTTTTTTAAAATTAACAGTTTTCTTTCAAAAATAATGAATAATTTTCCCGATTATCAAGTTGAAATTGAAGAAACACATCATACCGAAAAAAAAGATGCGCCAAGCGGAACTGCAATAACTTTGGCCGAAGAAATCATAAAAAATATTAATAAAAAAACATCATGGATAAACGAATTGACAGATGAAAATGATAAAATTTCTATTAATTCGTTAAGAAAAGTTAACATTCCGGGCATACATACAATAAAATATGAATCGCCCGTTGATATAATTGAAATCACTCACAGCTCAAAAAACCGAACAGGTTTAGCTACCGGAGCGGTACTTGCCGGAGAATATATTTTCGGTAAAAAAGGTCTTTTTACTATGGATGATTTTATAAAATTGTAATTGAATAATTACATTTTATTTTTAAATTGCACGAAATTTAACTCAAAAAAAATACAATATGATAAAGGATAATTTGAATAAAATGCGAGAGCTTATTAAAAATGGTTATTTCAAATTCGGATTTTGGACATTTATTTTTCTGCTTTTCGTAATTTGGATAAAAAGTTTTTGGTTGCTGATATTTATTCCCGTTATTTTTGACTTTTATGTTTCCAATAAAGTAAACTGGACTTTTTGGAAAAAAAGAGATGCCAAAACAAAAACAAAAATGGTTGAATGGATTGATGCAGTTGTTTTTGCAGTAATTGCAGCATCAATAATAAGAATGTTTTTTATTGAAGCATATATGATTCCTACTTCTTCAATGGAAAAAACTCTTTTAGTCGGCGATTATTTATTTGTTTCAAAAGCAAGTTACGGTCCGCGAATGCCGAATACGCCGCTTTCTGTTCCTTTTACACATCATACAATGCCGCTAACAAAAGATACAAAACCTTATTTGGAATGGATAAAATCTCCTTACAAAAGATTGGCAGGTTTAACGGAAATAAAAAGAAACGATATTGTTGTTTTTAATTTTCCGGAAGGCGACACAGTTGTTGTTGAAAGGCAAGAAACAAGCTATTATTCAATTATCAGACAAAATGCCGAACAATTAAAATCTTCGGATATTTTATCGGGAAATAAAGTTTTGACAGATGAAGAATACTATAAAATGTCAAGACTTATGGTAAGAGAAAATTTTACAATTGTTGACAGGCCGGTTGATAAAAGAGAAAATTATATTAAAAGATGCGTTGCAATTCCGGGAGATGTAATAAAAATTGTTCACGGCGATGTATTTGTAAATGATAAACCGCAAGAAAAATTTCAGCAAATGCAATATAAATATAGAATAAAAACCGACGGAACATTGCTGAATTTAAACAGATTTAATACAATAGGAGTGAGCAACGAAGATTTGGAAAATTCCAGAATAGGAACAGATGAATACCTTATGCCTTTAACAATTGAGAATTTAAACAGGATAAAAAATTATAAAGGAATTTCATCAATTACAAAATATCAAAACCCTGAAGCTGCTGTTTCATATATTTTTCCTTTCGACAGCAGATATAAATGGAATGAAGATAATTTTGGTCTGTTGACAGTTCCAACGGCCGGAAAAACAATAAAAATTGATACTTCAAATATTAGTATTTACTACAGAATTATAGAAACTTACGAAGGAAATAAACTTAAAATTTCTAACGGAAAAATACTTATTAACGATAAAGTTGCCGATAAATATACTTTTAAAATGAACTATTATTTTATGATGGGCGACAGCAGACACAATTCCGCAGATTCAAGATTTTGGGGTTTTGTGCCTGAAGACCATGTTGTAGGGAAAGCTCTATTCGTTTGGATGTCTACAGATAAAGACAAATCGTTCTTTAGAGGAAGAATAAGATTTGACAGAATATTTAAAATTATTCACGATTAAAAAATTAAAAGAAGAAAATTTTGTTGAATATGAACTTGAAGAAAATTGTATCATTAGTTTTTCCGGTTGTTATTGTCATAATAATTATATCGATATATTTCTTTTTATTTAGAATATATCATTTTAAAGGAGAAACAATGGAAAATACAATTTCCGACGGTCAATATTTAGTAATAAATAAAATATTAACACCACAGCAAGACGATATTATTTTGTATTTCGGCAACGATTTTAAAAATCAAGTTAAAAGAATCGTTGCCGAACCGGGTGATACAATATTTATTAAAAACGGTGATTTATATGTTAATTCCAAAAAGATAATATATAGAAATCAAATTAATAAATACCGAATAAATTCATATAATGACAGCGTTACCAAAGTTATTTTAAAAGAATTCTTATCAAAAGAACAAAGAAATTTCAATCAAAATAATTTTTTGTTACTTTTAACACCAATTCAATCTAAAAAAATAAGCAAATATAAAGATGTTACACTTAACAAATTTGTGATTGACAGTAGTTTTATAGATGATAAAATAATTTGTTTAGAAGAAATATCCGGAAGAAATTCAGATTTTTTCGGACCAATAATTGTTCCTTCAAAAGGAATGAAAATCAATTTAAATTTAAAAAAATATATAAATTTTGAAAAGTTTTTATTGTTAACTGAAAATAAAAAAGAATTAGTTCAATTTAAAAATTCCCTTAAAAATAATACTGAATATACAATAAAAGAAAATTACTTTTTTGTGCTAAATGATAACAGAAGTAATTCAAACGATTCAAGAAAATTTGGATTTATTCCTCAAAAAAACATAATTGGAGTTGCAATTCGCAAATTTTAAAATAAAAATTACATCAATTTAATAGAAAAATAAGTATAAATTTGTAAAACACAGTTTAAATTTTTAAATTTCAGACTTAAAAAAAAATTAAAACAAAATAGTTTAGTTTTTATACAAATAATATGAAATTAAAAATACAAGGCAAATTACTTTGGTATGTTTTAACAACCGCAATAACAATTTATGCGGTTGCATTTGCTTTCATATTTGATATAATGAACCGAAGTGCCAAAGAAAACGCAATAACTCTTACCGAAAAAATAGCCGAAAAATATTCAACAATAATTGAACAAAAATTAAATTCAGATTTTAAAGTAGCAAGAACACTTGGCAACGCGGTTACAATTTATCCCGAACTAAATTATAGTGTAAGAAAGAAAATTTTTGACCCGGTTTTGCAAATTGCAGTTGAAACAAATCCGCATTTTATGTCGGTTTGGTACACGTGGGAATTAAATTCGATATATCCTGATTATTTGCTTCCGTATGGAAGAACGAGAATTGCATATTACAGACAAGGGGAAATAAAAGGCTTTAAATACGACTCTTTGGAAACATCAGGCGATAATGTGAGTTCAACATATTACAAAATTAAAATAAATCCGCAAGAAGTAATTGTTGACCCTTATTACGGAAATTATACAAACAATGAAGACGACAATATTTTAATGACAACAATGGTTGTGCCTTTAATTATTAAAGGAAAATATTGCGGATTGTCGGGAATTGATATTGCACTTGAACAATTACAGCAAATTTCGGAAGAAATAATAGACAATAAAGATTATCATTCATTTATGGTTTCTGCCAACGATAAATTCATTTCGTTTAGCGGAAAACAAGTTTCGGATCAAAATATTTCTACATATTTTAATCCCGAAGAGTCAAAAAAAATAGTAGAAACAAGAGATAAAGGTGTTACAAAAAATTCTTTTTACACAACAAAAAACAATGAAAAATTTTATGTAACAGTAATTCCGGTTAAAATAGGCAATTCGGAAATATCTTGGGCTGTAGGAATTATGACACCTGTTTCGGATATTATGGCAAAAACCAAAAAAATATCCACAATTTTTATTTTAGTTTCATTTATAGGAATAATAATTCTTGTTTATGTAATATGGTTGTTTTCAATAAGAACCATAAAACCTTTAAAAAATACGGCCGAAGTTATTAATAATATGGCTAAAGGAAATATTAGCAATGCATTTAAATTGGAAATAAAATCGGCCGACGAAATTGCGGAAATCGGACTTTCGGTTAATGAATTGATTGACAGTCTTAACAAAACAGCAGATTTTGCAGTTGAAATAGGAAAAGGAAATTTAGATTTTAAATATATCCCTTTAAGTGAAAATGATATTTTGGGAAATTCGCTTTTAGGCATGAGAGAAAGTCTGCAAAATGCAAGAGAAGAAGATATTAGAAGAAAAGAAATAGACCGTAAACTAAACTGGGCAACACAAGGAAGTGCAAAATTTGCCGATATAATGCGTCAATATTCCGATAATTTGGAAAATTTGGGTTATGCCGTAATTAGTGAACTTGTTAAATATATTCAAGCAAATCAAGGCGGAATTTTTATTATAGTCGAAGACGAAAAAAAGAATAAATACATAGATTTGTTGGCAAGTTACGCATTCGATAAAAGAAAAATGCTTAAGAAACGCATTCCTTTCGGAGTTGGTCTTGTAGGTAGAGTTATTCAAGAAAGAGAAACTATTTACATGACCCATATTCCTAATGAATACATAAATATAACATCAGGTTTGGGCGAAGATTCTCCAAAACAATTGCTAATAATTCCGCTGATTTTCAACGAAGAAGTTTTTGGAGCTGTTGAATTAGCATCGTTTACAAAAATTGAAGATTATCAAATTGCTTTTGTTGAAAGAATAGGCGAGGTAATAGCTTCAACACTTTCGATGGTGAAAATAAATATACGAACATCAAAACTTTTGGAAGAAACAAAATTAAGGTCGGAGGAAATGTCGTCGCAAGAAGAAGAAATTCGGCAAAATGTTGAAGAAATGAAAACTTCGCAAGAAGAATTAAACATTCAAGTAACACATTTGTCGGAAACTTTAGATGCCATAAATTCGGTTTCTTATATTGTGGAATTTGATATGCAAGGACGAATTACCGATATTAACGATAAATTCTTAGAATTACTCGGTGCCGAAAGAAAAAATATAATTGGAAGATTTCAAGGAAGTTTTAGTCTTGAAACACAGAACATTGAAAACTTTAATAAATTTTGGGAAAGATTACAATCCGGGCATATTAGAGAATACAAACAAGAAATTATAGTAAAAGGCGAAAAAGTAACAATGAAAAGTTTTTACGTGCCTTTGATAAATGAATTTGGCGATGCCTACAAAGTTTTGAGTATTGCAACAATTGAAAAATAAAAAAGGTTTTGAAATTTTCAAAACCTTTTTTATTTATTGTAAATATTTTATTAGAATCTTTTTTCTTTGATTCTTGCTTTTTTACCTTTTAATGCACGTAAGTAGTAAATTCTTGCTCTTCTTACTTTACCTTTTTTGTTAACGGTAATTTTGTCTATTGCGGGTGAAAATAAAGGGAAAATTCTTTCAACACCAATTCCTCCCGACATTTTTCTAACTGTAAAAGTAGCAGTAGTTCCTTCTCCGTTTCTTTGAATTACAACACCTCTGTAATCTTGAATTCTTTCTTTTGTTCCTTCAGTAATTTTGTAACTTACTGTTATAGTATCTCCTGCACCAAATTCAGGATAGTCTATTTCTCTTATGAATTCGCTTGTCGCTAATTTTATTAAATCCATTTCTATATGTTTTTTGTTTTTATCGCTTTCAAATTGAGGTGCAAAAATACAATAATTTTAGAAATAAAATAATTTTTTTGTCTATAATTTTATTAAGCAATTACTTAAAATATTTTCGACTTATATGTGTCTGAAATACAGCAAAATATATTTTAAAATCTTGAATTTATTGTGTAAAAATGTAATTAATAATATTTGCTCCCATCTTTAAAGCCGTTGTATGTTTCTCTTCCGAGTCGTTATGAACATCTGTATCTTCCCAACCGTCGCCCAAATCGCACTCGAAAGTGTAAAGTAAAACAAGCCTTCCGTTTTCAAAAATTCCGAATGCTTGCGGTTGTTTTCCGTCGTGTTCGTGTATCTTTGGCAAACCGTTGTTAAATTCATATTTCTGATGAAAAATAGGGTTTGAAAAAGCTAATTCTTTTAATTCGTTTTCAGGAAATATTTTTTTTATTTCTCTTCTCACAAAAATATCCATTCCGTAATTATCGTCGATATGCAAAAAACCTCCGGAAAGTAGATATTTTCTGATGTTTTTAACTTCAGAATCCGAAAAAATAACATTTCCGTGTCCGGTCATGTGAATAAACGGATAATTAAAAATATCGGCACTTCCGGATTCTACGTTTACAGGTTCCGGATTTATATTTGTTTGCATATTTTTATTGCAAAAAGCAATTAAATTCTTTAGAGATGTAGGATTTGCATACCAATCGCCGCCACCGTTATATTTCAGCAAACCAATTTTTGTTGAATATTGAGCTTTTGTATTTAATATGAATATGAACGAAATTATGATAGTTAATAAGTATTTCATTTTTTTATTTTTTCAAATTTAAAATATGAATTGTATCGCATGCAACAATACCTGCAGTTTCTGTTCTAAGTCTTGATGTTGAAAGACTTACTTCTATAAATCCAAAAGTTTTTGCTTTTTCAACTTCTTCAATAGAAAAATCACCTTCCGGACCAATAAGTATTAGTGCGTTGTTTCCTTTAATATAAGCATCTGCAAGGTTTTCCTTGGCTGTGTCGTAACAATGTGCTATAAATTTTTGTCCGTCGAAATTGTTCTTAATAATAGTTTTGAAATCGGTGATGTCGTTTAAAGTTGGCAGAAATGCTTTTATAGATTGTTTTGCTGCCGAAATAATAACTTTTTCAAGCCTGTCCAACTTTATTACAACTCTTTCAGAAAATGCGGTTTTAAGCGGATATATTTCGTCGATTCCAATTTCGGTTGCCTTTTCCAGAAAAGTTTCAAATCTGTTAATATTTTTTGTGGGAGCAATTGCAATTGAAACCGAATAATTTTTTTTTCCGCTATTTATTTCTGTTTCAATGATTTTTACGGCGCAATATTTAGGTGAAGCGTCAACAATTTTAGCCAAACAAAGTTTTCCTTTTCCGTCGATTAATTGTATAACATCATTTTCTTTTAATCTCAAAACTTTTACGCAATGTTTTGATTCTGTTTCATTTAAAGTATAATCGTCGGCTATTAAATCCGGAGTATAAAATATATGCACTTTATAAAGTTTAATTTTCTGTAAAATTAATTTAATTTTCGCAAAATTATCAATAGAAATTTATATTTTAAATCGAAATAAAAAATAAAATTTTCGAAATAAATAATTTAATAATTATGACAAGAATAGGAATTGTTTCTGATACACACGGATATATTGATGAAAGTCTTTTAGAATTTTTTTCGGATTGTAATCAAGTGTGGCATGCCGGCGATATCGGCGATTTGAAAGTAACCGAAGCAATTGCCCAAAAATTCGAGCTTAAAGCAGTTTTTGGCAATATCGACGGAACAGATGCTCGAATGCTTTTCAATGAAAATAATAAGTTTAAATGTGAAAATTTAAATATTTGGATTACTCATATTGGCGGATATCCGGGAAATTATGATTACAGAATAAAAAATGAATTGATAAGTAATCCGCCCGATATTTTTGTAGCCGGACATTCGCATATTTTAAAAATTATTTACGATAAAAAGTATAATTTCCTTCATATAAATCCCGGTGCTTACGGAAAATCCGGATTTCACAAAATTAGAACAGCTGTAAAGTTCGACATTGATAAATCTGAAATATTAAATATGCAGATATTGGAAAAGGACAGATAATCTTAATTAAATCAAATAGATAGATTTATAAATCTCCAATTGATTAAATTGAGATAAAATTATATAAATTTTATTCGTATATTTGAGAGTATTAGTTTAAAAAAAGAATTTAAAAATATTTTATTATGCTTGGAATTAATTATATAAAATTTGATGCAATGGCTTATGTCATTCATTTTAAAAACGGTAAATTGAAAAAAGAAGGAAAAGGACTTTCTTTTTTTTATTCTTCGATGAATTCTTCAATTGTTGCAATTCCTTTGGGAAGTAACGATATTCAATTTATTTTTAAAGAAACAACTGCAGATTTTCAATCTGTAACTGTTCAAGGACAAATTACTTATAAAATTGAAAACCCAAAGCAATTAACAGAAATTTTGGATTTTACGGTAGACAGTAAAGCAAATTTGAAAACAAACGACATAGAAAAGTTAAAGCAAAGACTTATAAATCAAGCTCAAACCGAAGCAACTTCATATATTCAAAGTATAACACTAAAAGAAGCCATAAAAAATGCTAAAGCAATTGAGACTAAAATTAGTGAAGGATTAAAGAGTTCCAACGTTTCCGGAACATTGGGCGTGTCGATAATGAGTGTTAATGTTATTGCCGTAAAACCAAATCCGGATATGGCAAAAGCTTTGGAAACAACAACTCGCGAAGCACTTCAACAAGAGGCTGATATAGCAATTTATGAAAGAAGAAATTTTGCCGTTGAACAAGAACGAAAAATAAAAGAAAGTGAATTAAATACCGAAATTGCCGTTGAAGAAAAACAAAAACAAATTTCGGAGAAAAAAATGGAAAGGCAAGTTGTTGAGCAAGATAACAGACGAAAGCTTGTTGAAATGCAAACAGAAGCAGATATTGCTGTTGAAGAAAAAAAGAAAAAATTAATTTTGGCAAAAGTAGAAAACATTAAAAAACAAGCAGATGCCGATAAATATGCTTTAGAAGCAAAACTTGAACCTTATAAAAAAATAGATTGGAAAATCCTTTCGGCAATTAGCGGAAACGGTTCTGCAAAAAATGATATTGCAATTGCTTTTAGAGAACTTGCCGAAAACGCAAAATCAATAAATAATTTGAATATTACTCCGGATTTATTACAAAGCCTGACAGAATAATGCAAAGTAAAATTGAAAATGCAATAATTGTAAGGAGTAAAACACGGCTTGAGCAATTAACCGAAAGGTTTAACACCAAAGAACAAGCAAAATTTTATATTGCTCGTTCGCAAGAAGCTTTTTATTCCCAAAAAAATCCGTTTACAAAAAATTCGGGAGTAGGATTTAATTTGCCACAAAAAAAATCGACAAAATTAAATTCTGTTACCAATGATTTTGCCGATTACGAAATGGAAGAAGATGCATTTTATGATTCAATGGAACATATTCAGGTTGAAATTTCTAAGAAATTAAAAGTTAAAGTTTTAGAACAAGAATATCTTACAAATTATATTTTCACAGAGAAAGATGTTGTAATTGTTATAGGACAAGACGGACTTGTTGCAAATACGGCAAAATATGTAAACGGTAGACCGATAATTGCTATAAATCCCGACGAATCAAGGTATGACGGAGTTTTACTTCCATTTAATGCTTATAACTTTATGCCGGCTTTAGACAGAGTTATTGCAGGAAATTACCAAAGTTTAGATGTAACATTAGCCGAAGTTGTTTTAAACGACGGACAAAGACTTTTAGCATTCAACGAATTTTTTATCGGAGTTTCTTCACATGCTTCTTCAAGATATCAAATTACATATTCCACAAAACAAGAAAATCATTCTTCAAGCGGAATTATTGTTTCTACAGGAGCAGGTTCAACAGGCTGGTTGAGTTCAATTTTTAATATGGCAAACGGATTAATTAAAGAATACAACGGCGGACAGCCAATTATTAATTATTCGCCAATGTCAAAAGACATTAGGAAATTGATATTTGTTGTTCGCGAACCGTTTATTAGCAAAACATCGCAAGCATCAATTATTGCAGGCGAAATTTTTGAAGGAGCAACTCTTACAATTGAATCTTTAATGCCTCAAAACGGTATAATTTTTAGCGACGGAATTCAGTCTGATTTTCTAACTTTTAATTCCGGCTCGATTGCAGAAATAGGAGTTGCCAAAGAAAAAGCAATTCTTGTAATTTAGTAGAAAAGGGTAGGGAATTATTCAGTCTTCGTTTCTCAGTCTTCAGTCTTCAGTCTTCAGTCTTCAGTCTTCAGTCTTCAGTCTTCAGTC
>DZBS01000144.1 GCA_022729995.1 Draconibacterium orientale
CATCAATTTGAGAACCCGGTAAAAATGCTTCTATTCCAAAAACATCTACAATCATGCCGCCTTTGGTTCTGCATTTAATAAATCCTTTAATAATTTCATCTTTTTCAAGTGATGAATTAACTCTTTCCCAAGATCTTAGTGTTCTTGCTTTTTTATGAGATAAAATTAATTGTCCCGATTTATCTTCCTGACTTTCAATGTAAGCTTCAACAGTATCGCCAACAGATAAATTCGGATTGTATCTGAATTCGTTTAAAGAAATTATTCCTTCTGATTTATAGCCGATATTTACAACAACTTCACGATCTGTTATCGAAATAACAGTACCGTCAATTACTTCTTTTTCTGAAATAGTTGAAAGAGTTTCGTCATAAATTTTTTCGTATTCACTTCTGTATCCCGAAGTATAATCATCATGTTTTGAGGAAGCAGTTCCCCAGTCAAAATCTAAAGTTGATGCATTTAAAATTGGAGCATCATCAAATTCCGGAATAGAATTATCTTCCGCATCTTCAATTTCTTCATCTAATTCAACGGTTTGTCCGGTAATCAAATCGTCTTCTTCTGCAAATTTTTCTTTTTTACTCATTTAATCTTAATGTTTGTTAATTAATAAGTTAGACATTATGTTTGTTGTATTGGGTTGCAAAATTAATATTTTTTTTACTTAAATTATTATTTATCAGCATTTTTTTTAAATAAATTTCATTTTTTTTGAATTTTTACAAGTGAAGATAAAATCATTTTTGGATAATAAATCTTTTATTTTAATGTTTGCAATTTATACTAAATTTGCGATTAAAGATTTTCGTATTTTTTAGTCAATTTTGATTAATTAAATTGCGTTAAACTTTTAAACAGATTCTTAACAAATTAAAATATAATGTATATGAAAATATCAGTAATTGGAACCGGATATGTCGGTTTGGTAACAGGTACTTGTTTTGCGGAAACCGGAATAGATGTTTATTGTGTTGATATTGATAAACAAAAAATTGAAAACCTTAAAAACGGGAAAATACCAATTTTTGAACCCGGACTCGATAAAATGGTAATAAAAAATGTAAAAAAAGGTAATCTTAATTTTACTACGGAACTTAAAGAAACTCTCAATGAATGTGAAGTTGTATTTAGCGCCGTAGGAACACCGCCTGATGAAGACGGAAGTGCCGATTTAACTTATGTTATGAACGTTGCTCGCGAAGTTGGAAAATACATGACAGATTATTTGGTATTTGTTACCAAAAGCACCGTGCCAATTGGAACTTCACACTTAGTAAGAAAAGCTATTCAAGATGAGCTTAATATACGAAAATCCGACATTAAATTTGATGTTGCTTCAAATCCGGAATTTTTAAAAGAAGGAAGTGCTGTTGACGATTTTATGAGACCCGACAGAATTGTTGTGGGACTTGATTCGGAAAAAGCAGAAACAATAATGAAAAAACTTTATAAACCGTTTGTTCTTAACGGACATCCTATTCTTTTCATGGACATTCCTTCGGCCGAACTTACCAAATATACTGCAAATGCAATGTTGGCAACAAAAATCAGTTTTATGAACGATATTGCAAACTTATGCGAAATTGTAGGTGCCGATATTAATAATGTTAGAAAAGGAATTGGAAGCGATTCAAGAATTGGCGATAAATTTCTTTATGCCGGAACAGGTTACGGCGGTTCATGTTTTCCAAAAGATGTTAAAGCTCTAATTAAAACTGCAGATCAAAACAAATATAACCTTAGAATTCTTAAAGCTGTTGAAGATGTTAACGAATCGCAAAAATCTGTTCTTTACAATAAACTTTATTCTTATTTTAAAGGAAATTTGAAAGATAAAAAAATTGCAATTTGGGGTTTATCTTTTAAACCAAACACCGATGACATGAGAGAAGCACCTGCATTGGTTTTAATAGAAAAGCTTAAACAAATAGGCGCAAAAATTTATGCTTACGACCCGGTTGCAATGGAAGAAGCATACAGAAAACTCGGAAAATCTGTTAATTACGGTTCAGATAAAGAAGAAGTTTTAATTGATGCCGATGCATTATTATTGGTAACAGAATGGAATGAGTTTAGAGTTTTAAACTTTAAAACAATGGCTAAATTAATGAAAACAAAAGTAATTTTCGACGGAAGAAACATTTACGACGGCACCGAAGTAACAGAAAACGGTTTTGAATATTTTGGTATCGGACGCAAATAATAAAATTTATTAATGAAAAGAATATTAGTAACCGGAGGAGCCGGATTTGTAGGTTCTCATTTATGTGAAAAACTTTTAAATGAAGGAAACGAAGTAATTGCCGTTGATAATTTTTTCACTGGAAGTAAAAGTAATGTTGTTCATCTGATTGATAATCATTATTTTGAATTGATAAGACACGATGTAACGATGCCGTTTTTTGCGGAAATAGACGAAATTTATAATTTGGCAAGTCCTGCATCTCCAATACATTACCAACATAATGCAATAAAAACCGTAAAAACAGCAGTTATGGGAGCAATTAATATGCTCGGTTTGGCAAAAAGGACAAATGCTAAAATTCTTCAAGCATCAACAAGCGAAGTATACGGCGACCCGCAAATTCATCCGCAACCCGAATCATATTGGGGTTCAGTAAATCCAATAGGTTTACGCTCATGCTATGATGAAGGAAAACGTGTTGCTGAAACACTCTTTATAAATTATCACAGACAAAATAACGTTAAAATTAAAATTGCACGTATTTTTAATACTTACGGTCCGAGAATGCACCCGAACGACGGCAGAGTTGTTTCTAATTTTATTGTTCAAGCACTTACAAATAAAGATATTACAATTTTTGGGCAGGGAAATCAAACAAGAAGTTTTCAGTATGTTGACGATTTAGTTGAAGGACTAACTAAACTTATGAACAACACTGAAGATTCTTTTACGGGACCAGTAAATATCGGAAATCCCGGAGAATTTACAATTCTTGAATTAGCACAAATTGTTTTGGAAATGACAAATTCAAAATCTAAACTAATATTTATGCCGTTGCCCGAAGATGACCCAATGCAAAGAAAACCCGATATTTCATTGGCAAAAGAAAAACTTATTTGGGAACCAAAAATTCCGTTGAAAGACGGATTGAAAAAAACAATTGATTATTTTGAATCATTATTATTAAAAACAAAATAAATCTGTAAATGAAAGGTATTATTTTAGCAGGCGGTTCAGGAACAAGACTTTATCCGATTACTCAAGGCATTTCAAAACAAATGTTGCCGGTTTACGACAAACCTATGATATATTATCCGCTTTCAAACTTAATGATTGCCGGAATTACCGAAATTCTTATAATTTCAACACCAAACGACATTGGCTTATTTCAAAATTTATTTGGTTCGGGCGAAAAACTCGGTTTAAATATTCAATATGCAATTCAACCTTCGCCCGACGGACTTGCTCAAGCTTTTATTATTGGCGAAGAATTTATAGGAACCGATAATGTTTGTCTAATTTTGGGCGACAATATATTTTTCGGATACGGACTTTCAGAATTGCTAACGAAAAGTGCCGAAATAAAAAATGGTGCAATCGTTTTCGGATATTATGTTAACGAACCTGAAAGATACGGTGTTGTTGAATTTAATGAAAAAGGAAAAGTGATTTCATTAGAAGAAAAACCGGAAAATCCAAAATCTAATTATGCAGTTACAGGCCTTTATTTTTATGATAACACCGTAATTGAAAAAGCAAAAAGCTTAAAACCTTCAAAAAGAGGAGAATTGGAAATTACAGATTTGAATAAATTATATTTAGACGAAAACAATTTGGAAGTTAAACTATTAGGAAGAGGAATGGCTTGGCTCGATACAGGAACACACGAAAGTTTGTTAAAAGCATCAGATTTTATTGCAACAATTGAATTCAGACAAGGACTTAAAATTGCTTGTATAGAAGAAATTGCATTTTCAAAAGGTTATATTTCAAAAAAACAATTGGAAGAATCCGGAAATTCAATGAAAAACAATAATTACGGAAAATACTTGCTTGATATTGCCAACGGAAAAATAAAAACATTCAATTATTAATAATTTTTTACAATTATAAATAATCAAGATAATAGATTTTAAAAATGAACGTTATAGATACAACAATTAAAGACTTAAAAATAATAGAGCCTACAATTTATACCGACAGTAGAGGATATTTTTTTGAAAGTTACAACAAAAATGCGTTCTTTGAAAAAGGTCTCGAATATAATTTTATTCAAGATAATCAATCAGAATCAATAAAAAATGTAATTCGCGGATTGCATTTTCAAACCGGAGAATTTGCTCAAACGAAATTAGTTAGAGTAATTTTTGGCGAAATTATTGATGTTGCCGTAGACTTAAGACCAAATTCCGAAACTTATGGAAAATATCTGGGAGTTTTACTTTCCGATAAAAACCAAAAGCAATTTTTAATTCCAAAAGGATTTGCTCACGGATATTCGGTTTTAAGCGAAAAAGCAATTGTTTTATATAAATGTGATAACATTTACAGCAAACAACACGAAAGCGGCATACGTTTTGATGACAAAACTTTAGATATCGATTGGAATATTAACATTAATGAATGTATAGTTTCCGACAAAGATTTTGAATTAGCTTTTTTCAAAGAATAATGAATGGAATTATCTTTTGTTAAATAAAATTTTATATTTTTTTTTAATAAACTATATTTGTAACAAAAATATATTAACAATAAATTTAAGACTATGAAAGTTTTTACTTATCTGGCAACATTTCTTCTCTTTTCAAATTTGGTTTTTGGGCAAACTATTAAACCGGACATGATATTAGTTGAAGGAGGTACATTTATTATGGGTAATGAATACAGTGATAACCCTGATGAAAGACCGGAACATAAAGTTACACTCAATTCCTTTTACATGTCTAAGTACGAGGTTACAGTAGGTGAATATACAAATTTCTGCAGATCGGCAGGATTGAGTATACCTGAAGGAGTAGGCACAATTCCGATAACAAATTTAAGTTGGGAAAATACAATTATGTATTGCAACTGGCTTAGTAAAGCAAACGGATTAGACAAATGCTACGAGATAAAAAGAGACAGTAACATGTTTATGGTTACTTTTAACGAGAAAGCCAACGGTTACAGATTACCTTCAGAAGCAGAATGGGAATATGCAGCAAGAGGCGGTGTTAAAACTAAATATTTCGCATTTAGCGGTGGAAATGAAGTTGACGAAGTGGGTTGGAGTATTAATAATTCCGGTAACAGAGCTCACGACGTAGGTCTTAAAAAACCTAACGAATTGGGATTATATGATTTAACCGGAAACGCAATGGAATGGTGTTACGATTGGTATCGTGATAATTATTACGAAAAACGTGAAGAAAATAATCCTTTAGGTCCAAAATCAGGTGTTGCAAAAGTTTGCAGAGGCGGAAATTTCATGTGCCGTGCCGATTTACTTAGAAATACAAGAAGATTTAATCTTGAGAAAAATAGTTCGGAAGGTCTTGCAGGAATAAGACTTGTAAAGAATGAGTAAAATAAAATATTAAAAATTTAAGAGGTCTTTTTTGACCTCTTTTTTGTTAAATTGAAAATAAAAAAAAACCGAGCAAAAATTTTGCCCGGTTTTTTATTATTCTGTGTCTGTCTTTTTTGTTTTCTCTATTTTAACTTTTGGTTTTGACGGAACTTTTGCTTTTTCGATTTTTATTTCTTCTACAGGCTTTCCCGCTACAATTTTAACCGTTTTTTTTCCGGTAGAACGAGGTCTTTTTTTTCCGAAACTTCCGTTTACAATTTTTCCTCTTTTAGTTTTTTTGTCGCCTTTTCCCATATTATTTAGTATTTAATTTGTTAATACCCACAAATATAATAAAATATGAGTACAATTAAAAATAAAGATTAAAAATTATTTAATAATATGCCAAAAAAAAATCCTTTCGTAAATTGAAAGGATTTAATTTTATAACGAAAAAAATATTAATGATTATGATGGTGACCGTGTCCGTGAACATGTCCGTGACTAAGTTCTTCTGCTGTTGCATCTCTGATTTCAAAAACTTCTCCGGTGAAATATAAATCTTCACCTGCAAGCGGATGATTAAAATCTATTACAACAAATTCTTCCAAAACTTTTTCAACTCTGCCGTTAAATCTGTTCCCGTGTTCATCTTGTAACGGAATAACATTATCTTCTTCAAGAAGTCCGTCTTCAATAACTCCTTCAACTTCAAATGCCGATTTTGGAATTTCAACAACGCTGTCTTCCGAAAATTCACCGTAAGCTTCATCAAATGCTAATTTGAATTGGAATTTATCTCCTTTTGAGAGTCCTTTTATGTTTTCCTCAAATGCCGGCAACATCATTCCGTTTCCGTAAAGAAATTGCATTGCGTTATCTTTATCAACGCTTTCAATCATTTCGCCTTCGTGGCTTTCACTTTTTAAATCATATACCAAAGATACGACCTTGTTTTTTTCTATTCTCATTGAATTTATTTTAAAATATTCCGCAATTTATATTTTTTTGAGTTTTATAAAAAAACTTTTTTGTAATTTTTGAATATTCATTATTTTCTTTTTGTTAAAATTGAATTTGCATCAATTTCCGGAATTTCATCAGAATCCCAAATGATATTAACTGTTTTGTCATCAATTTTATAAATCAAAACTTTACTTCCGCTAATACAATTGCCTTGCAACCAATTAAAGGTATTTTGTGAAAATCCTACAGTAACGTATGTTGAAAGTATAAACACAAAAAAAAGTTTTTTCATTTTTTTTATTTTAAAGATACAAAAAATTAACTTTTACTTAACAAACTTTTGAACAAAAAAATGTTGTTTTGCGTATAAATATTAAATGATTATTTTAACAAAATTTTTTTACGGACAGTTACAATATATTTATATTATTTGCTATTAGAAAAATAGCTAATATTTAAAGTATTTCTTTTAATAAAAAACAATTTAATTATGAAAAAATTCTACATTCTTTTAATGTTGATATTTAGTTTTATGTTCGCAAAAGCTCAAGTTCCTGCAACATATTACAATACTGCAATAGGATTAACAGGCTCGGCCTTAAAACAAAAATTGCATGATATTATTACGGCAGGACACACACCTGTGAGCTACACTCCCGGAGTTTGGGATGCTTATGCAACAACAGAAGTTTTTCCTTCAACAACAACTATTTGGGATATGTATTCAGATATTCCTTCCGGAACTCCGGCATATACTTTTACCTTAGTTACCAATCAATGCGGAACATACACAGGCGAAGGTGATTGCTATAACAGAGAACATTCTTTTCCGAAATCGTGGTTTGGCGGCAGCGAAACTTCAACAATGGGAACAGATTTGAATCATCTTTTTGGAACCGACGGTTATGTTAACGGAAAAAGAAGTAATTATCCTTTCGGAATTGTAAATTCGCCGACTTGGACTTCAACTAACGGAAGTAAATTAGGAAACAATGCTTATCCCGGAGGTTTTACCGGAATTGCTTTTGAACCTATTAACGAGTATAAAGGCGATTTTGCAAGAGCATATTTTTACATGGCTACAAGATATAAAGATGAATTACCGAGTTGGGTTAGCTTATATGGTGGTTCTTTTGATATTGATTTAGTTTTTCAATCAGACGGGAATTTTATACCGTCTTATTATGAAAT
>DZBS01000035.1 GCA_022729995.1 Draconibacterium orientale
ATAAAAGAGTTAATGAAATTAAAGAAATTATTTCGCAATTTGAAAATGTGAAAATATGGAAATGTGAAAATGTGGAAATTTGAAAATGTGGAAATGTGAAAATGTGTTAATGTGGAAATGTGGAAATTTGAAAATTTGAAAATGTGGAAATGTGAAAATTTGAAAATGTGTTAATGTGTTAATGTGTTAATTTGCTAATTTGAAAATTTAAATCTGTGTTATATTGAAAATTATTCAATAATATAATTTGATTTTTTTTCTTTGTGAAATTTGTGTTCTATTTGGTAAAAATTTATATACAATTTAATAAAATCAATCGAATCAACAGAAAAAATGAAAATAACTTTTTTAGGAACCGGAACATCTCAAGGAGTGCCCGTAATTGCCTGCAAATGTGAAGTTTGTATGTCTTCCGATTTTAAAGATAAACGTCTTAGAAGTTCTGTATTGATTGAAAAAAATAATACTGTTTTAGTAATAGATGCAGGTCCGGATTTTCGGCAACAAATGCTAACAGCAAAAGTTGAAAAGTTAGACGCTGTTTTGTTAACTCACGAGCACAAAGACCATATCAGCGGACTCGACGATGTTCGTTCATACAACTATTTGCAGAAAAAACCGATGGATATTTACGCCGAAAAACGTGTTTGCGAAAATATTATGAATTTCGATTTTGCTTATGTTTTTGCCGAAACAAAATATCCCGGAATTCCGCAAATGAACATGCGTGAAATTGAAAACAAAGAATTTTTTATTAATGATATTAAAATTCTTCCAATTCGCGGTATTCATATGTATTTGCCGGTTTTGGGTTTTAGAATCGAAAATTTTGCATATATAACCGACATGAATTATATTTCGGAAGAAGAAAAAGAAAAGTTGCTGAATCTTGACGTGTTGGTAATTAATGCTTTAAGACGAAAACCGCACATTTCACATTTTAATTTGGAAGAAGCATTAGAAATAATTGCCGAAGTGAAACCAAAGAAGGCATTTCTTACACACATAAGCCATTATTTGGGATTGAATGAAATTGTTAATAAAGAATTACCCGAAAATGTTTTTTTAGCGTTTGATATGCTTAATTTTGAGGTGTAAAAATAAAAATCAAATTTAAAATTTTTAGTATTGTAAATTTATGACAGACAAAGAATTTGAACTTATTATAAGTCAAGGAGAAGGTTATAATACCGAATTTAAAAGAAATCTTAACAAAGAAATTTCAAAAGAGATTTGTTCTTTTTTAAACTCTTCGGGCGGAAAAATATTAATTGGCGTGAACGACGACAACAAAGTGCACGGTGTAAAACTCACAAACAGCTTTCGTTCAGACATTCACAGCTATTTGCAACCAATAACTCCTCGCCCCGAAGTTGAAATATCCGAATATAATTATAAAGGTAAAAGCGTTATAATTATTGAGTGCGAAACCGGGAAAGAAAAACCTTACGTAACCGGCGGAATTATTTACGTGAGAATGGGTGCAAATGCGCAAAGACTTAATTCGCCCGAAGAAATGAGAGATTTTTTTCAAAATCAAAATAAAATTTTCTTTGAACAATCTGTTGAACAAAATTTCGATTTAAATAAAGATTTTGATGAAAAAAGATACGAAAATTTCTTGAAAAACATCGGAATTGTTGAAAATGTTGAAAAGGAAATTGTTTTGGATAATATGCAAATGTTAACACCAAAAATGGAATTAAAAAATGCGGGAATCTTATTTTTTGCTAAAAATCCCGAAAAATATTTCCCGAATTCTGTTATCAGATGTATTCTTTTTAAAGGAAACGACAAAAGATTTATTGCCGACGATAAACTTATGACAGGTTCATTAACTGAACAATACGAAAGTGCAATAGCATATTTAAAACAAAAACTTGAGCTTAGATATGAAATTGAAAAAAGCGGAAGTTTGCAAAGAATAGAAAAACTTGAAATTCCGGAAGTAGTTTTTCGCGAAGCCGTTGTAAATGCTATTGTTCACAGAGATTATTTTGAAAAAGGAGCAAAAATTCATGTCGAAATTTACGACGACAGAGTTGAAGTTACAAATCCGGGCGGATTACTTTCCGGAATTTCAGAAAAAGATTTCGGCAAAAGAAGCCTTAGCCGAAACCCGATTATTTTCGGGCTTTTTCAACGATTAAAGCTTGTTGAACAAATTGGTTCGGGAATTGCAAGAATGCGGCTTGCAATGAAAGAAGAAAATCTTCCGGCTCCGGAGTTTTATACCGAAAAAATGTTTGTTGCAATATTCTCGCGTCCCGTAGATTTTAATATCTGGATTAAAAGTTTGAAAAGCATTATTAACGAAACGCAAGCAGAAATTCTTAAAGCAATTCATCGTAATCCAAACCTGAATTACAACAGTTTGTGCATTATTATGAGCCTCGGAAAAACAACTGTTTATAATAATATTAAAGGATTAAAAGAATTGGAATTATTGGACCATATTGGTTCAGACAAAACCGGTTATTGGGCTATTAAATTTAAAAGAATGAATACTTAATGCAATATCGTTAAGTTAAGTGTTTTTTATATAATTATTTTTGTCTCTTTTGTGTCTTCTTCGTGAAACTTTGTGTAATAGCTGTATTACAAAATACAAAAAAACTGCATAAAGTAACTCAAAGGAAATCCTTAACTAAACGACATTAATTTTGATATGTAAATAAATCTTAAATTTCAGCTAATTATCTGATATTAAGTAAATATAAAAATATATTTTGAGTTCAGAAGAAAAAAATGATATGTAAATTGATATGTAAAAAATGCCGAATTTTGAAACTGAAATAAAATATCTTCCGGGAGTTGGTCCGAAAAGAGCAGAAATACTTGAAAAAGATTTGAAAATTAGAACTTTGGAAGATTTAATTTATTGTTTTCCTTTTAAATATATCGACAAAACAAAATTTTATAAAGTTTCAGAAATTACAGCCGATTCAGCACATATTCAGGCAAAAGGAATTATCACAAAATTTAAAATTAACAATGCCGGGAAAAAGGAATTTTTAACAGCCGAATTTTCCGACGAAACAGGCAGTTTTGAACTTATTTGGTTCAAAGGTGTTAAGTGGATTAAAGAAAATATTGCCGCCGGAAAAGAATATATTATATTCGGAAAACCTTCATTTTACAACAAAAAACTGAATATTGCTCATCCCGAAATTGAAGAACCTTCAAAAATTGACCCTAAAACTGCAAGTTCAATGGAGTCGGCTTATAACACAACCGAAACAATGAAATCGAAGTTTTTGAATTCCAAAGCAATTAGGAAACTTATTCAAACTGCTTTTAATCTTATTGATTCACCAATTTCGGAAACTTTACCAAATTATCTTCTCGAAAAATATAAACTTCTCGGTTTAAAAGAATCATTGTTTAATATTCATTTTCCGCAAGATGTAAATCTCTTAAAACGTGCTCGTTACAGATTAAAATTTGAAGAACTTTTTTATATTCAATTAAATATTTTAAAACTAAAAGTTAACAGAAAAAACACAATTAAAGGTTTTATTTTTGCTAAAGTTGCCGACAATTTTAATAATTTCTATAAAAATAATTTGCCTTTTGAACTCACAAATGCCCAAAAAAAAGTTATTAAAGAAATTAGAGCCGATTTTTCTTCCGGAAAACAGTCGAACCGTCTTTTGCAAGGCGACGTGGGAAGCGGAAAAACACTTGTTGCTTTAATGTCGATGTTAATTGCAACAGATAACGATTATCAGGCTTGTATGATGGCTCCGACAGAACTTCTTGCAATTCAGCATTTCAGAACAATAACAAAAATGCTGGAAAATTCAAATGTGAAAGTTGAACTTTTAACAGGTTCGACAAAAGCAAAAAACAGAATTGAACTTCACGAAAAATTACAAAACGGCTACATAAATATTCTTATCGGAACTCACGCACTTATTGAAGACACTGTTCAATTTAAAAATTTGGGGCTTGTAATTATCGACGAACAGCATCGTTTTGGTGTTGAGCAGCGAGCCAAAATGTGGAAAAAAAATACAAATCCGCCTCACGTAATTGTAATGACGGCCACGCCAATTCCAAGAACCTTGGCAATGACAGTTTACGGAGATTTGGACGTTTCTATAATTGATGAACTTCCGCCCGGAAGAAAATCTATACAAACAATTCATTCTTACGATGCTAAACGTTTGCAAATGTTTAAATTCCTTAAAGATCAAATTGCTTTGGGACGACAAATTTATATTGTATTTCCTTTAATAAAAGAATCGGAAAAATGGGATTATAAAGATTTGGAAGACGGACTTGAAAGTATAAGTCGAGCTTTTCCGCCGCCCGATTATGCAATAAGCGTAGTTCACGGAAAAATGAAATCTGATGAAAAAGAAAAAGCAATGCAGCTTTTCATAAAAGGAGTTACAAATATTATGATTGCAACAACGGTTATTGAAGTTGGCGTTGATGTTCCAAATGCGAGCGTGATGGTTATTGAAAGTGCCGAACGTTTCGGACTTTCGCAATTACACCAATTGCGAGGCAGAGTTGGAAGAGGAGCAGACCAATCATATTGTATTTTAATGACATCTTACAAACTGTCGAAAGATGCTCAAACACGCATAAACACAATGGTTGAATCAAACGACGGTTTTAAAATTGCCGATGTTGACATGAAACTTCGCGGATACGGCGATATTGAAGGAACTCAACAAAGCGGTGAAGCATTCGAACTTAAAATTGCAAATTTATATAAAGACGGTGAAATTTTAATTCATGCAAAAAATGTTGCAAATGATATTTTAGATGACGATTCTTTTTTAGAAAAAGAAGAAAATTCTGTTTTGTTACGTCAGCTGAAAAAAAATTCGTTAAGAATAAAAAATTGGTCTGTAGTAAGCTGACAATATGGAAAATTTATTGATAATAATTTTTATTATAGTTTATATTATTGTCTTTATTATCAAAGTAAAACAACAAACTTTCGGCTTTACCGATTCATTTTCAAACTCAAGCCAATTATCAAGCAGAGAAAGAAATTATTTGCATTACGCATATCATTTTATTCGTTTTACCCGATATGGCGACGATTCGATAGAAGATTATATAAAAGCTTTTTCAAAATATATGTCTGATAATTTCGAAATTAGCATTTCAGGCAAAGCAGTAAAAATGGCTGTAAAATATCTGTCAGAAAAAATATCGGTTGAAAAATATGTTGCAAAAACAAAAAATATTCCTCATATCGAAAGAATTAGAATTCTTAGTTTATTATTCGATATTGCAGCCTCCGACTATAGAATTTCTATAAAAGAATTAGCTTATTTAGAGTCGGTTCACAAACTTTTGCAGGTGAGCCCGACGATATTTTTAAAAGTTAAAAAAAGATATATAAAAGAAGAAGAAGAAAAAAGCAAATTTACCGAAAGTAATTCGTCTTTTCAACGAAAATCGTTATTGTCGGAAGCATTTCAGATACTTGAAGTTGCCGAAGAATCGGATTTTGAAACAATAAAAAAATCATATAGAAAATTGGTAAAAGAAAATCACCCCGATAAAGTTGCCACAGAAGGCGAAGAAGCTATGGAAAAAGCTGAAGAAAAATTCAGATTAATTGCAGAAGCTTATGAATACATTAAAACATCAAAAGGTTTTAAATAGATAAATTATGAACGAAATTTTACTGATTTTTCTTGATGTAGTTTTCTTTGTTTTGTTTTATTTAATCATAGATTATTTTGAAAAAGTAAGAAAACATAAACTTCAAACTAAATTAAGTTATTATGGAGCCGAATTTAAAATGTTTTTTTTTCATTTTATTCGTTTTGTAAAATATGCAGATGAGCCGGAAGAAAATTATATAAATGCTTATCTTCAATTTTTATCGTCGCATTATCCGCAAGAAACCATTGAAATTATCGAAAATATTGTGAAAAAATATTTAAAAGACGATATAAATGTTGAACGAGCAGTTTTAAAATCTGATTGGAATCAGCATAACAACAAAATTAGAATTATCAATTTTCTTTTTAAAATGGCGGCTGCCGACGGACGAATTTCCATAAAAGAATTGGCTTATATCGAATCTGTTTATAAGTTGTTGAAAATTAGCGATAATGTTTACTTTAGAATAAAATCATATTACATTCAAGAAGAAGAAGCAAAATCCGACAGCAGTTTCACCGATATTTTTATTGACAGAAAAACATTACTTTCGGAAGCATTTCAAATATTGGAAATTGATGAAAATTCCGATACCGACACAATAAAAAAAGCTTATCGAACATTGGTAAAAATATCGCATCCCGACAAATTTGCAACACAAGGCGACGTTGAAATTAAAAAAGCCGAACAAAAATTTCAAATTCTTACCGAAGCTTATGAATATATTAAAACTGTGAGGAAAATAAATTAGGAGATAGATTTTTTCTCAAACAAAATCATAAAAAAAAGCCCGAAATTTTCGAGCTTTTTAAATTTTTTCTAATTTTTCAAATCCAATAATTGAACAATTTTTTTGAATAATTCGGTGTTTTGATAAACACCGCTAAAATTTTCGGCTCCCGGTCCAAAAGCAAATACAGGAACAGGAATTCCGGAATGATCGTCGCTTGTATATTTAGCAACTATTTTTCCTTTCTCAATATTTCCGCCACTTAGAGTCATTCCGCCGGTTTCATGGTCGGCGGTGATAATTATTAAAGTGTTTTTATCTTCCAATGCAAATTTTAAAGCTTCGCCAACAGCTTTGTCCATGTCGAGCAATTCTCTTTCAATGTAAGCTGTGTTATTTTGGTGTCCGCCCCAATCAATTTGCGAACCTTCCACCATCATAAAAAAACCGTAATCGTTATTTTTCAGAATGCTTATTGCTTTTGCGACAGATTTTGTGAGCATTTCGTTTCTAAGCTCGGCTTTTGGAAGATGCACAGTATCTAAAAATGCAGCAATATTTCCCGATTTTATTTTATCTAATTCATCAAGATTATAAGCAATATTGTAGTTTTTTAGTTTAATTTCTTCAACAAGATTTCTTTTATCTTTTCTTTTTGCAAAATCATTTAAACCGCCACCGATAAATACATCTATTCCGCTGTTTACATATCCTGCAGCAATTTCTTCATAATATTTTCTTGATTTTACGTGCGATACAAACGATGCCGGAGTTGCGTGAGAAAGTGCACATGTAACAACAATTCCGGTGCTTAGTTTTGCAGTTTCAGCCAATTCAATAAGAGATTTTACGGGAATATTTTTTTCGTCAACACCGATTGAACCGTTATTTGTTTTCACTCCGCAAGCAATTGCGGTTCCGCCTGCTCCCGAATCTGTTACATAATTATCTGCCGATTGTGTCATCGAAAATCCCGTAATCGGAAAATTTGTGATATTAAGTTTACCGCCGTTGGCTGTTAAGCCGCCAAAAACTTGTGCAACGCCCATTCCGTCGCCAATAAACAAAATAATGTTTTTTGGTTTTTGATTTGGACTAAATACAATATTGCCGATATTTATTGTTTCGTGAATATATTTATTTATAAAAACAGTTAAACTGTCGGGAGCTTTAACATCTTTGTAGCCTTCTTGTGCACTTAGAGTTGAAATACTTATGACTAAAAGTATTATACTGATAAATTTTGATAGATTTTTCATTTTTTTAAATTTAAATTTTTTATATCGACATAAATAAAAATTTTATGTCTTCTTTTATTTTCGATATTTTGTAAATATTAATTAACTGCAATTTTATGAATAATATTTTTAATTTGCTAATTTGTTAATTTGCTAATTTGCTAATTTGCTGATGTGCTAATTTGAAAATTTGAAAATTCTATCATTCTTTCATTGTATATTTGTATAATTGCATATTTGTATAATTGTATAATTGTATAATTGCATAATTGTATAATTGTATAATTGCATAATTGTATAATTGTATAATTGTATAATTGAATCCTTCTTTCTAAATACCAATTTGTGATTAATATTGATTTCATATACTTTTGAAAACTTTTTTTTTATCAATATGAAAAACAAAAAAATTAAAATGACTTTATTAATAATATTTATATTTATTCTGATATTTATTTCCGGAACAGCTTTATTTGTAAACCTTTCGCCTCAATTTGGTTCAAAAAGTAATGGTGAATCTTTAGAAATAATGAAAAATTCTATTAATTATAAAAACGGAAAATTTCAAAATCAAAATGATTCTGCTTTTTTGGGAACTCCGGATTTTAGCACACTAAAAAAGTTTCTCGAAAAAGGAAATAAAATTCCCGATTGGCAAATTCCTGTTAATAAAATTCCAAAATCAGCTTTCGAAAATAGAAACGATTCCGATATTTCCGTTTATTGGCTCGGACATTCGAGTATTTTAATGTTAATTGGAGACAAAACAATTCTTTTCGATCCGGTTTTTTCAAATACAGCTTCGCCGATTTCATTTATCAGTCCCAAAAGATTCAGCCAAAAAGCAATAGAAATTAGCGATTTACCGCATATCGACGCAATTGTGATTTCTCACGATCATTATGATCATTTGGATTATAAAACTATAAAAGAATTGAAAGTTAAAACTGATAAATTCTTTGTTCCGCTTGGCGTTGCTGCACATTTGATTAGTTGGGGAATTGAAGAAAAAAATATTTCTGAACTTGCATGGCGAGAATCTACAAAGTTTGGTGAAATTAGTTTTACGGCAATGCCTTCACAGCATTTTTCAGGAAGAGGATTAAACGACAGAAATTCAACTCTTTGGTGTTCGTGGGTAATTCAATATCAAGATAAAAACTTATTCTTTGGCGGCGATTCCGGTTATGATGAAAATGTTTCGAGAGAAATTGGCGAAAAATTTGGTCCGTTTGATTTAACAATTCTCGAATGCGGACAATATAACGAGCAATGGCACGCAATTCATTCGTTTCCGGAAGAAACAGCGCAGGCGAATATATTGCTTAAAGGAAAATATCTTTTACCTATTCATTGGGCAGCTTTTAAACTTTCGGTTCATGATTGGGACGAGCCTATTAATAGAATATCAAAGGCTTCCGATAGTTTGAATATCAATTTAACAACACCAAAAATTGGAGAAGCAGTTGAAATAAATAAAAATTATCCGAATTCAAAATGGTGGTTTAAATAGAAATTAATATCTTCATTTTTTTTATCGGAAGAAAAATGAGAAAACTTTAATTTTTAAAAAATAATTTTTATGAATTTTACAGACTTAGGACTGAATATTAAGAAAACACATGAAGTCCTACAACTTGGTGCAGGAAAGGCAATTAATGTTTTTCTTACTGCAAGGAATTGGATTATTGGTTATTATATTGTTGAATACCAACAAAACGGGAATGATAGAGCCAATTATGGAGATAATCTCATAAATGACTTATCAAAACAATTAAATATTCACGGTCTTTCTGTAACTAATTTAAAATTAAGCAGACAATTTTATTCTGCGTATCCCCAATTAAATATTGTTGTTTCTGAATTTGTTTCAAATCAACAATTTGATTTACCAATTAATTTTGAAATAAGTCATTCTTCAATAAACTTATTCAGTGTTAAAAAAAGTCAGTCGACAACTGACCAATTGCAAATTGAGCCGTTAGTTTTTCTTAAAAATATCTCTTTCACGCATATAGCAGAGTTACTTAAAATAGAGCATAAATCAAAACGAGTGTTTTACGAAATTCAAATAATTAAAAACAATTTATCGGTAAAAGAGCTTAAAAGGCAGATAGAAACTTTGCTTTTTGAACGTACAGGATTGTCTGCCGATAAAGAAAAACTTTTAAAAATTACTAAAGAACAGATTTCAGAATTAAAACCTCAAGACATTATAAAAGATCCATATTTTTTTGAATTTTTAGGATTAAAACATTCCGAAGTATTTACAGAAACAAAATTGGAGCAAGTTCTCTTAAATCACTTGCAAGAATTTTTACTTGAATTAGGCAAAGGATTTTGTTTTGTTGGAAGGCAGTATAAATTCAGAATAGATGATGAATATTTTAAAGCAGATTTGGTTTTTTATCACCGATTCTTGAAATGTCATGTAATTGTTGAACTTAAAAACCGTGCGTTTAAACATTCAGACAGTAGCCAAATGCAATTATATTTAAATTATTTTAAGGAAAACGAAATGGTTGACGGTGAAAACCCTCCGATAGGAATATTGCTTTGTACAGAAAAGAAGGAAACAATCGTAAAATATACTACTACGGGTATAAATAATACAATTTTTGTTTCAAAATACAAGATAAGTTTACCAAGTGAAGCTGAAATTAAGTTGTTGATAGAAAACAATTTAAAGCTTATGTAATTTGATAATATTTAACTTTAAAATATGGAATTGCCAAATGCACCGGAATTTGAAATAAATAAAAATTATCCGAATTCAAAATGGTGGTTTAAATAGCTTAAATTTTTAAATAATTTCTTTTTTTTAGATAATTAAAAATTACATTTGCAAGTTTTTTAAAATTTCCTAAATGCTTTTTAACACCATTGATTTTGCAATATTTTTGCCTATTGTTTTTATACTTTACTGGTTTGTTACAAACAAAAGTTTAAAACTTCAAAACTTCTTAATTGTTGTTGCAAGCTATGTTTTTTATGGTTGGTGGGATTGGCGTTTTCTTTCTTTAATAACATTCAGTTCGCTTGTAGATTTTGTTATTGGCTTAACTTTATTAAAAGAAAATAACCTAAGAAAAAGAAAATATTTATTAGCAACAAGCATAATAATAAATCTTGGTCTGCTTGCGTTTTTCAAATATTTTAATTTTTTTATTGATAATTTCGTTGAAGCATTTTCATTGTTCGGTAAGCATTTGAATAAAACCACTTTGAATATTATTTTGCCTGTTGGAATTAGTTTTTATACATTTCAAACTTTAAGTTACGGAATTGATGTATATCGAAAAAAATTAACTCCCACAAAAGATATTATTTCGTTTTTTGCATTTGTAAGTTTTTTCCCGCAATTAGTTGCCGGACCAATCGAAAGAGCTGCAAATTTATTACCTCAATTTTACAAAAAACGTGTTTTTAATTTGGCAGATGCGAGCGACGGATTTCGACAAATTTTATGGGGATTATTCAAAAAAATTGTAATTGCCGATAATTCTGCAGTTTTTGTGAACGATATTTTTTTAAATTATGCAGACAAATCCGGTCCGGAACTTGTTTTGGGAGCAGTATTTTTTGCATTTCAAATTTACAGTGATTTTTCAGGATATTCCGATATTGCTATCGGAACAGCGAAATTATTTGGTTTTAGATTAATGCAAAATTTTGCTTTCCCGTATTTCTCAAGAGATATTGCCGAGTTTTGGCGACGTTGGCATATTTCGCTTTCTACATGGTTCAGAGATTATTTATACATTCCGTTGGGCGGAAGCAAAGGCGGAATTAAAATGAAAATTAGAAATACTTTTGCAATTTTTATTGTAAGCGGATTTTGGCATGGTGCAAATTGGACTTTTGTTTTTTGGGGTGCTTTAAATGCAATTTATTTTTTGCCGCTTCTTCTTCTAAATAAAAATAGAAAAAACACCGATACTGTTGCTCAAGGAAAATTTTTTCCGAACATTAAAGAGTTTTTCCAAGTATTATTCACTTTTTTTCTCACAACAATTGCATGGATTTTTTTCCGTTCAAAAAATATTACACAAGCTTTTGATTATATAAAAAAGATGTTTGTCGGTATCTTTAAAAGTCCGCAAATATTTGTTAATCACAGTTTTTATGCACCTTATTTTAATATTCTTTTGATGATTTCTATTTTGATAATTATGGAATGGCTCAAAAGAGACAAGCAACATGCACTTCAGTTTGACAATGTTGATTCTGAAAAAAGAATTTTCAGATGGGGAGCATATTTAGCACTTTTAATTGTGATTTTTATTTTTGGTGTTTTTGATAAAACCGAGTTTATTTATTTTGCTTTTTAATGATATGAAGAAATTTATTTATAAAGTTTTCATTTTTGCATTCGTATTTTTTATGAGTGTATTTTTATTGGCAAAAATTACTTCAATAATTGTGAAAAACCGACATTTTAAAAATTACGAAACAGAAAGCAATCTGCTTGTTATCAATAAAAATAAATCTTATGATATTTTAATTGCCGGAATTTCACATGCACGAAATTTTTCGAGACATAAAAATCAATTAAGAGTTGAAAAAATATTAAATAAATCTACAATAAATATTGGTCAAGGCGGCGGAATTTGCGGTGCCGAAGAACAATATTTTTATTTGGATTATTTTTATCATAAAAAAAACAAAACCAAAAAAGTTTTATATGTTTTGTCAACTCCGATATTATTTTCACAATCATTACCAATGGCTTCAAATACATTTAATTATGAAACATTTGAGTTTGATTTTTTCTACAGATATTTATTTGTGAAAACCCAAAATAAAGGTCAAAGATTATTTTATTATGTGAAAAGTAAATTTGATAAAAAATGGTTTAAACTGAAACCTGCAAAAGCCGATTTTAAGTCCGACAGTTTATTAAAAGTTGATACAGTTGAAGTTAAAAACGGACAAAAAAAAGCTTTTATGAGTGAAAAAGACAGTCCGATTTTTAGAGAAAACTGTTTGGCTGTTGAAAATACCATAAAACTTGCTCAAGCAAATAATTCCGAATTAATATTTATAATTCCGCCCGCTGTTTTTGGAAAATGGATTGGGCATGAAGAAACTATGGCTTTTGCTAATGAAATGACAAAGAAATACGGAGTAAAAGTTTATGATTTCTCCGAAACAATGTTAGACCCAAAATATTATTACGATCATCATCATTTAAATTCAAAAGGTGTTTCATTTTTCACCGAAAAATATTTAAAACCGATATTGAAATAATTCTCATTATTTGTCATATCGACCGAAGAGAGATGTCTTTTTTCTAAAATTGATAGAATTATAATTTAGCTTCGCTGAGGACTTCGTCGTTCTCGCTTCGTACGAAATGACAATTTTTTTTATTTATAATGCTTTTTATTTATAAAGTTCCTCAATTTGTGAACTGTATTTTTTCAAAACTTCTCTTCTTTTAAGTTTGAATGTTTGTGTTAACATTCCGTTTTCAAGAGAAAAATTTTCGTCGGTAAAAATGAACTTTTTAGGTATTTCGTAATGACCGTATTTATTTTCAAGGCTTTTTCTTATTTCAATTCCTACAAATTCTTGAATTATCGGCATGTGAATTAATTTTTCAACACTTGTTTTCATTTTCAACATCTCGGCAGTTTTGTGCAATATTTCGCAGTTTAACACAATTAAAGCAATGTTAAAATCCATTCCTTCTCCGTAAACAAATGCGTTTTCGATATATGGCAAAAGTCTTATATCTTCTTCTATTGCAGCAGGAAAAACATATTTTCCGTTTTCGAGTTTGTATTGTTCTTTAATTCTTCCGGTAATGTATAAAAATCCGTCGGCATCAAGTTTTCCTCTGTCGCCTGTTTTTAGCCAGCCGTCATCTGTAAAAGTTTCTTTTGTAGCTTCGGGTTTGTTGTGATAACCAACCATTAAATTTGGTCCTTTAACCTGAATTTCGCCGTCTTCACTGTTTTCACCGGTAATAGTTCTGTCAATTCTTATTTCCATCATTTCGAGTGCTTTTCCAACGCTTCCTTTTCTGTTGTATTCTTTGCAACTCATTGTAATTGCAGGCGAAGTTTCGCTTAATCCGTAACAATCGTATACCGGAAGTCCGATATCTGTGAAGAAATCGGAAATATCGTTGTTCATTTTTGCACTTGCAGTTATTGATGCTTCCAATTCGCCGCCAAATTTGCTTCTAATTTTTGAAAAAACAATTTTGTTGCCAATTTTGAGTTTTATTTTTGTAAAGAAATCAATATTTCCGTTTTGCAATCTGTTCTTTTTTGCTGCGTTAACTGCCATGTCGAAAAGTTTTTTTGATATTCCTCCGGTTTCAATCATTTTTGCTTGAATTCCGTCGTATATTTTATTGAAAACTCGCGGAACTGCAATAAGAAATGTAGGTTTTACTTTTAACATGTCGGCAGCCAGTGTTTCAACACTTTCCATAAATCCTATTGAACCTCCAAAGAACAGCCAATTATATAGTTCTGCAACTTGTCCGTAACTGTGTGCCCAAGGAAGGATTGACAAACTTCTTGATTTTTCGTTTAACATGTAATATCTGTTATTTCCTGCGCGAGCGTTAGATACAAGGTTTCCGTGTGTAAGTAAAACACCTTTCGGGTCGTTTGTTGTTCCGGAAGTGTAAATTAAAACGGCTATATCATTTTTATCGGGAATTATTGATTTTACAGGTTTTTGTTTTCCTTCATTTTCTATAGAAGACATTGATAAATCACCTTCTTTATCAATAATATAAATATATTTTAGCGAATCAATTTCGTTTATTAAATGTTTAACTTTTTCGTAAATCTCTTGAGTTGAAACCATAAGAAATTTTACATCGGAATCTTTAATAATATATTCCCAAGTTCTAGTTGTTTCGTTTTCATACATCGGAATATATCTTGCTCCTAATCCAAAAGTTGCAAATGCCGTAACAGCCCATTCAACTCTATTGTTAGATATTATTGCCGTTGCATCATTTTTTGTAATTCCGAGTGAGGCTAATCCGCTTCTAAAATTGTCAATTTTATATCCGAAATCTTTATAAGAAAGCCATTCGTATTCTCCGGTTTTTTTGTTTTTTGTTCCAAAAAGATTATTGTTTTTGAATTTATCGGTTGCTTTTTCAACAAGTTCAACCAGATTATCGGGTTTCTCAATATTATACATTGTCTGTTTTTTTATATGTTGTTACTTTTTTTTATTTTTTTTCTCTAAAAATGCAAGATGATGTTCTGAACCTTCTCTTAACATTTTTGCTCCGCATTTTGGGCATATTTCCTCACTGCAAGGCATTCCCGCTTTGTGTCCAACTTTAGTTTCGCATTTTGGGCAGATACAATTTCCGCCACTGTGCAATTCGTGTTTTTTTTCGTGTGCCATTTTTATTTTTTTTGAATGAGCTACGAATTTAAAAAAAATATCTGCAAAAATGTTATTTATGCAGATATTTTAATTTTTCGGTAAGATAAATTATTTTCTTTTAGGTATTTTGAAAATAATTTGAAATAAATAATGTCGTCTCTACAGGATTTTATGTCGAATTATCTTATTTTTCTAAAAGCCAAAAGCCAAATGTCAATAAAAATTTATATGTATTTCCTAAATGCCTAATTCTATTAATTTAATTAATTATTATCTCTATATTGTTTAATTCTGTCGAGCATAAATGCATAAGTTAAAGCCGTTTCTTTGTAAATCTCAAATCTTCCCGATGCTCCGCCGTGCCCTGCGTCCATGTTTATCCACAAATAAATCGGATTATTTCCTGTATTATATTCTCGAATTTTTGCAGCCCATTTTGCGGGTTCCCAATATTGAACTTGTGAGTCGTGAAGACCTGATGTAATGAGCATTGCAGGATATTTTTGTTTTTTCACTTGGTCGTAAGGTGAATATGAAAGCATATATTGGTAATATTTTTTGTTTTCGGGGTTTCCCCATTCGTCATATTCGCTTGTTGTGAGCGGAATAGTTTTATCAAGCATTGTGGTAACTACATCAACAAAAGGAACTTCTGCAATAATTCCTGCATATAATTCCGGAGCCGAATTTGCAATTTCGGCAACTAACAGACCGCCGGCGCTTGCACCTTGTGCAAATGTTAATTCGGGTTTTGAATATTTTTTATCTTGTAAATATTTTGTGCAAGTAACAAAATCGGTAAAAGAATTTTTCTTATTGAACAATTTTCCGCCGTCATACCATTGTCGTCCGAGATCCTGACCGCCTCTGACATGTGCAATTGCGTATACAAATCCTCTGTCGAGAATGCTTAACATCGAAGGAATAAAATATGCGTCGCTGCTAATTCCGTATGCACCGTAACCGTATATTAAAAGCGGATTGTTTGAGTCGAGAATTATTCCTTTTTTGTAAACTAAAGAAATAGGAATATATGTTCCGTCTTCGGCAGTTGCAAAAAGTCTTTTAGATTCGTAGTTTTTTGAATCAAAATCTTCTCCTACGTATTTTTGTTTTAGTAATTGTTTTTGTTTTGAATTTAAATCTATATCAAAATAAGATGTTGGTGTTGTCAGTGAACTGTATCCATATCTGAGACTGTCGGTTTTACAGTCATAATTGTCGGAAAGCCAAGCTTCATAAACTTCTTCACCAAAATCTATATAATAGTCGCTGTTGTCTAAAAATTTTATTACATGAAATTTTAATTGCCCTGCAATTCTTTCGTTAAGAACGATATAATTTTGAAAAATATCAAAATCTTCTATAAAAACATCACCCGATTCAGGAACTGCATCTTTCCAATATTTTTTTTCGGGAGTTTCAATTTGAGTTACCGAAAGTTTGAAGTTTTCAGCATTATTGTTGTTAAGAATATAAAATTTATCGTCTTTATGTTCAACAAAATATTCAAGATTTTTTTGTCGTTTTTGAATAATTTTAAAATTATCGTCGGGTTTTTCTGCAAGAATATATCTAAATTCGGTTGATATTGTGCTGTATGACTGAATAAAAATGTATTTATCTGATTTACTTCTGCTAATATCAACATCAAAAGTATCATCTTTTTCAATAAAAACATCTACATCTTTTGCAATATCTTCACCCATAATGTGCTTGCAAATTTTATAATCTCTTAAAGTTTCGGGGTCTTTTTTTATGTAGAAAATAGTTTTATTATCGTCGGCCCAAATCGGTGCTCCGCTACAATCCGGAATTTTATCCGCTAATTCTTCTCCTGTAATAATATTTTTAAATCTTATTTCAAACCTTCTTCTTCCAAGAGTATCAACACTATATGAAATGTATTTATTGTTTGGGCTAATACTATAATCTTCAATATCATAAAACGGATATCCCAAAGAAAGTTGAGTTAAATCAAGCATTATTTCTTCTTTTCCTTTCGGATTGTCAATTTTTCTACAATACAAAGGTTGTTCTTCTTGCGGTTCATATCTTTGATAGTAAAAATATCCGTTATCTTTAAAAGGAACACTTTTCTCGCGAGCTTGAATTCTTGAAGTAATTTCGTCGAATAATTTAGTTTGTAATTTTTCTGTATGTTTTAATGATTGTGAAGTATAATTGTTTTCTTCTTCAAGATATTTTGTAACTTTCGGATTATCAATGTCATTCATCCAATAGTAATTATCAATTCTCGTATCGCCGTGAATTTTTAATTCTTTTTTTATTTTTTCTGCATGCGGAGCGTTTATTTTTTTGTCTTCATCGCAAGAACCTAATATTTGTATTGTCATAAGTAAGACTGCTGCTGTTTTTAAACATGAAATGGTTTTCATTTTAATTTTTTTTTGATTTTCTTAGCACAAAAGTATAATTTTACATTCATTGTGCCAATTTGCAGAGCTTTTATTTGTGAAAAATAATTAAAATTTTTTGGCAGGATTTAAAATAATTAAAATGTTGATTGAGAAAGATTTTGAAAACATAATTTCGAAGCTCGAAACGGAAATTAAAAAAATATTACCAAAGGGAAATGTTGCTGATTATATTCCTGAATTATCAAAAATTAATCCTGATAAATTCGGAGTAAGTATTTCAACAATTGATGGTTTACATTTTGGCACAGGCGATTTTGACGAGAATTTTTCGTTGCAAAGTATTGCAAAAGTTTTTTCGCTAACGATGGTTTATGGTGCATTGGGCGAAAAAATATGGAATAGAGTAGGAGTTGAACCTTCCGGAAACCCTTTTAATTCGCTTGTTCAACTTGAATATGAAAAAGGTGTTCCTCGAAATCCTTTTATAAATGCGGGAGCACTTGTTATTTGCGATTATTTGTTTGATATTTTTGAAAATCCGGAGATTGAGTTATTAAATTTTGTCAGAAAAATTTCCGGAAATTCAAATATCAATTTTAATCTTAAAGTTGCTGAAAGTGAATCGGCAAACGGATATAGAAATAAAGCTCTTATTAATCTGATGAAATCTTTCGGAAATATTAATAATGATATTGATAAAATTCTTGATTTATATTTTAAAATGTGTTCGATAGAAATGTCGTGCAAAGATTTATCGCATACTTTTTTACTTTACTCAAATCACGGTGAATTAATACAAACCGGTGAGAAATTATTAACAGTAAGTCAAACTAAAAGGTTGAATTCGGTAATGCAAACTTGCGGATTTTATGACGAATCGGGCGAATTTACTTTTAAAGTAGGACTTCCCGGCAAAAGCGGAGTTGGCGGAGGAATTGCTGCAATACATCCGGGAAAATATTCTGTTGCTGTTTGGAGTCCGCTACTAAATGAAAAAGGAAATTCATATTTGGGTATGAAAATTCTTGAATTTATTACTACAAAATTTGAAAAATCTATTTTTTAAAGAATAATTTGTTTTAAATTTCAAAAATATATTTAAAATCTTCCGGTTTTTTTCTTGCAAATTTTTTATGAAAATATTCTCCTGCTTGAATATCAAATTCATAATCTTTTGAATAATTTTCGATATTATCAATAATATCTTTTAACGAACTGAAGAAAAATAATAGTTCATCATTTCGCATTGTAGGATGTATAGACATTCGAACCCAGCCCGGTTTTTCGGACAAATCGCCAATGTCTATTTTACTTGCAATTCTGTGTGATTCACTTTTGTTAACTCCAAGTAAATAATGTCCGTAAGTTCCTGCACAAGAGCAACCTCCTCTGACTTGAATTCCGTATAAATCGTTTAATAATTTAACTAAAAGATTATGATGAATTCCCGAAACAAAAAATGAGAAAACACCTAATCTGTGTTTTTGTTTTTCGGCTAAGACATTCACTAAAGGTATTTTTTCAAATTCCGAAAAAGCAATTTTTATTAATTCGTGTTCGCGTTCTGTTATTTTGTCGCAACCCATTTTTTCTTTCAAACTTAAAGCTAAAGCTGTTCTCATCGTTTGTAAAAACGGAGGAGTTCCGCCGTCTTCTTTTGCTTCGATATTGCAAACAAAAGAATATTCATTCCAGCGGTTTGTCCACGCAACAGTACCGCCGCCCGGATTGTCGGGTGCATGATTTTTATATAATATTTTATTGAAAATTACAACTCCCGAACTTCCCGGACCGCCAAGAGCTTTGTGAGGCGAAAAGAAAATTGCGTCTAATGCTTGATTTGGGTTTTCGGGGTGCATATCAATATTAATATATGGAGCAGAAGCAGCAAAATCGACAAATGCAAAACCTCCGTTATTATGCATAATTTCGGCAAGTTCATAATAATTTGGAATTACACCTGTAACATTTGAACCTGCACTGAATGAACCGATTTTAAGTTTTCTGGTTTTATATTTTTTTACTTTTTTCTCAAGATTTTGTTTGCAAACCAATAAATCTTCATCTGGTTTTAAAATAACAACTTCAGCCATTGTTTCGAGCCATGATGTTTGGTTTGAGTGATGTTCCATGTGTGTTATAAAAACTACCGGAATGTCTTCTTCCGGAATATCATTTTTGCAATATTTTCTGGCTCTTTCGGGAACTTTTATTCCAAGTATTCTTTGGAGTTTATTTATTGCGCTTGTCATTCCTGAACCCGAACTTATGAGAATATCGTTTTCATTGGCGTTTACATGATTTTTTATAAATTTTTGTGCCTGATGGTAAATATTTGTCATCGTTTGTCCGGTTTCGCTGGCTTCTGAATGTGTGTTACCAACAAGCGGTGCTATTTTTTCAATAATTATTTTTTCGATTGGTGCGTAAAGTCTTCCGCTTGCAATCCAGTCGGCATAAATTATTTTCTTTTTTCCGTAAGGGCTTTCAAATTCGGCATCAATTCCGATTATTCCTTCTCTGAATTGTTCAAAATATTTTTCGCTTGCGGTCATTTTTATAAATTTTTTATAATTTTTCAGTTTGCAAATTTAGCAATTTAAAAGTTTTTAGGAATGAAAATGTTTTTTATCATATCTCAAATTCATAAACTGCAATTTGTTGCGTTCAAAACGATTGAAAATATCTACATTTTTAAATAAAAGTCTTTTGTTAAATCAATATATTCTTGTGTATATTCATGTCTTTTATCAGTTTCAATTGAAATTGTTATTCTTTCTACAATTCTTTTTTCTTTTGAAAAGATTATTATTGTTCTTTTAACGATACTTAAATAATTTGGTTTAATATTTATTATTTTATTTATATATAATTTATTTCTTAGAGCATGTCTAAATATATAATCTTCAAGGTCAACCGGAAATATTATTGAAAATTTTCCCGAGTCGGAAAGTATTTTTGAAACACCCGAAAAAAGTTCTTCAAAAGGTAGATTTTCATTATGCCGTGCAATGTATCTCGAATTTTGTTTGGGTTTAAGCGAATTCACGAAAAAAGGAGGATTGCAAACAATAAAATCAAATTTCGTATTACAATTTTTGTAGAAATCAAGAAAATTGCTGTTTATAGCAACAAGTCTGTCTTTCCAAATGCTATTTTGAAAGTTCTCAAATGTTTGAATATAAGCATTTTTATCAATTTCAACGGCAGTAATTTCTGCATTTGATTTTTGTGCAGCCATTAATGATAACAAACCTGTTCCGGAGCCAATATCTAATATTTTTTTTGAATTTTCAAAATCGGAACAGGCACCGAGCAAAACTCCGTCGGTGCCCACTTTCATTGCTGTATTGTTCTGAAAAACAATAAATTTTTTAAACTCAAAAAAATCAGTTTTCATTTTTGGAAATTATTTCTTTTTTTCTCCGTTTTTCCATTTTTCTGTTCCAACTTTTCCGCCTCTTTCATCAAAATATTCCCATTTTCCGTCTCTTAATCCGTCTTTATAATTTGCTTTAATTTTTAATTTTCCGTTTGGGTGATAAAATTCTGCATCGCCTTCCGATTTTCCTTTTTTGTAAATTATTTTAGCTTTTTGAGTTCCGTTTTCGTAATATTCAAAGTAGTTTCCAATAACTTTGTCGTTTTCAAAAGTCATTTCGGCTTTTGTAACTTTTGGGTTTTTATCGTAAAAAAAGAATGCTTCGCCGTTTATGTAACCGTTTATATAATTTACCGAGCTTTTTATGTTTCCGTTTTCATAATATTCTTTCCAAAGTCCGTCGGGTATATTTTTTACAATTTTTCCTTCAACTTTCAAAACATTACTTTCCGGATAAAATTCCTTGTAAAGTGTGTCTTGCGTAAATGTATAATCTTCAAAAACGTATTTAAATGAAAGTGAATCTAATTCGGTTTTAAAAAGGTCATCGGTTACTTCTTTTTCAAAAACTTCAAGTTGGTCCGAGTTAACTGCATTTGGATCGTGTTTTGCCATGAAAAGAGTTTCAAAATTTTCGCCGTTTGATGTGAGTTGAAAACCAATTTGTGCAAAACTTAAAATGAATTCTTTGTTTTCTTTTATAGCTTTTCTATCTTCCGGTTTGCTGTAGAAATAAAGGTTTTCATACATTCTTGGAGTTAATAAAAACAGCGTAAGATTTGCTTTATTATTAAATTCATCTTTAAAACTTACAAAATTTGTGTTGTGCGAAAGTGTATTTCCTGTTATGTAATCGTCTATTTCATTTTTTAATGTTTCCAATGAATTGCTAAAAACCACATAATCTTCAATATAAGTAAAATAAGGTTTTTCAATATCAGCAAACATTTTACCAAAAAAAACTTTGAAAAATCCTTTGATTTCTAAGCATTGAATATCATAATTTTTATATGATTCTTTTTCAAATTTCAAAGGTGTTCTTCTTTTTATTTTTTTGATAATATTTCCAAGTCCGGCTTTTGCATTTTCAATATCTTTTGTTTTAAACACAATTAAAACATCTTCGATTCTTGTATTATTTCCCGGACGAAGTTTTGCAAAACTTATTTCGCTGCCAATCCAACCAAAAAAGTCTTGTTCCATGCTAATTCCCAAAAGTTTTTCAATCAGTTTCACATTTTTATCAATATCTTCCATATCTTTAGTATTTCCTTCTTTATATTGATTAATAAGGTTTTGGTAGAAATCTTTATAGTTTTCAAAACTCATTGCCATGTAAAGCGAAGTTTGATTTGAAAGAATTTCCCAAGCCGAAAATTTTCCCGGATTTACTTTTGAAAGTGCCTTAATATATGAATTTGTTGAATCGATATTTGTAAATCCTTTAAACGACAGCATTTCGTTTTCAAGATTTATATTGAAAGCTGTATGAGCTAAAGAAGTAGAAAGCATTTTAACTGTTTCGGATTCTTCTGTTAAATACGAAAGTGAAAAATTACTGATTTGTGAGTAGTTTACAAACATTTTGAAGAGGTTATTTCCGTCTATTTTTTGCGAAACAGTTGCAAATTTTTCGTTATTTTCCCAATGTAAATCTTTGCTTTGGTCTATAGAACGCTCAATTAAAATTCCGGAAAACGAAACAACCAATAAATTATGGGCTAAAGTAAGATAAATTATATCGTTTGGATTTTCATTGTCCGAAAGTTCCACAATTTTAAAACCTTTATATAATCTTTCTGTTACAGTGTAACCTTCAACAAAACCAAGTCCGGCTTTTAAATTTCCTTTTAAAACATTCGACATTTTTTTTAAATCTACCACAAAAATAAAATCCCAATCTTTTTGAGAAATCATGTGAACAGACATTGTTAAAGTTCTGTCTTTTAATAATAAATCGGCAAATTGGTTTTCTTTCAAATATTTATTCAAATCTTCAATATCTGAATTGATATCGCTGAAATAAGCATTTTTTGTAAGAAAAGTCCAAGCTTCGCTGTTGCTGATTTCTGTCCATGCTTTTGATAAATTATTTGTTTCAACAATAAAAACAGCATCGTCGGGTATATAGTTCAAAGCATTTTTATTTGAAGTGTCGGCTAAATAATAAATATAAGCCCAATAAGCACCGACAGTTATAAATATCAACAAAATGGATATCAACGAGAATTTTAAAAACTTTTTCATCTGTTTATTTTTAATTGTTTTTAAATGTCAGATAGGAACATCCTAAATAATCATTCTCTTGTGTGTCGAGAGACTTACATGGATGTTTCATATTTGAATTAGATATATGGAAATTAATTTTACTATTTATCAAAAATATAAAAATACGAAAGCATTTCAATTTTTTTTTAAATAAATTTAAATAAATATTATTAATTTAAGTTTTCTTGGCTAAGTTTTATATTTTTACAAAAAAGATTATTTGTAAATTAATTTAGGAATATTTTCTTAAATTTATCATAAAAAAACAGGATTAGTATATGATTGATTGGTCTACAAAAAAGATATTAGTTGCAGAAGATGAAGACATGAATTATTTTTTAATTCAGGAAACACTTAGAAAATATGATGTAACCTTGTTTCGTGCTACAACCGGAACCGAAGCAATAAGTATTTTCAAAGAAAATTTAGATATAAATTTGATTTTGATGGATATTAAAATGCCCGAAATAAACGGTTATGAAGCCACAAAAATTATCAAATCAATAAAAAATGTTCCAATAATTGCACAAACTGCTTATACACCGACAGGCAAACAAAATGAAATAAAACTTGCAGGTTTCGACGATTTCATAACCAAACCGATTAGGATAAAGGAACTTGTAACTTTAATAGAAAAATATTTATAATTCAAAAACTAATTTATAATTTATTGTGAAAAAAAATTTAGCAAATATATATTTTGATATAAACACAAATTATATTAATGAATTTTTTGGAAGTGTGTTAGAACTTCCCGATTTTATTCAAGTTTATTCAATTGATAAAAATTTTAATCTTGTTCTTTTTAACGAAAATTATAAAATTCATATTAAAGAAAATTTTGGTATTGAAATTAAAAAAGGAGATTGTTTAACAGATTTATTTAAACAATTTCACGATATAAGCAAAGAAAAAAAAATACTCGAAAATGCTTTTCAAGGCAATGAATTTAGCCAAGTTGGGAATTTTAAAATAGAAAATGAAATTTACTATTACAAAGACATTTACAAACCTGTTAAAAATGCCGAAGGCGAAGTAATAGGCGTAACTGTTTTTTATACCGATATTACTTCAAAAAAAAGAAACCAAATTGTATTGGAAGTTCTTCTAAATATTTCGGAAAAGGCCAACGAATATGAAAATCTTAACGAATTTATCGGTTTTATAAGAAAAGAATTATCAAAATTATTGGATACCACAAATTTCTTTGTTGCTTTATACGACAGTAATTCAGGCAAATACTCTTTCCCTTTTTTTGTCGATGAATTTGACGAGATAGATACTTTGATGAAATATGATTTGTCGAGAAGCGCTACAGATTATGTAAGACGCACGGGCAGACCATTGTTTATTAACAGAGAAATTTCACAAAAATTAGTTGCCGAAAATAAAATAGAAATTATTGGAACAGCATCGCCTTCTTGGATTGGATTACCTTTAATTACCGAAAAAGGAACAATTGGTGTTTTGGTTGCACAAAATTATAAAAGAGAAGAAGATATTCATTCAAAGTATTTGGAAATCATGGAGTTTGTTTCCGATCACATTGCTCAAGCAGTTGAAAGAAAACAATCGGAAGATAAAATGAAGAAAATTGCAAACGAACTTCAATATGCACAGGCAATTGCAAAACTCGGACGCTGTGAAATAGATTTAGAAAATTCAAGTGTAAAAATGTCTCATGAAGCCAAGAAAATTTTTGGCTTTGATGAAGAGATTGAAAATTTTACACTTTCAGATATAAAGAAAACCATTTTGGGCGATTCAAAAGCTATTTATTTAAAATTACTTAAACCTCAAAATAATTTGGAGGTGAATGAGTTAAATTTCAAAATAGTTAATATTAAAACTCAAAGTGTTGTTTATGTTAATACAAAATCTAAATTAAATTTTGATAATTCAAATAATAAAAGTAAAATACTTGTTGTGATGATTCAAGATATTACACAACAAGAAAGAGATAAATTGGAATTAAAACTTGCAAAAGAAAAATCTGAACTTGCCGACAAATTAAAAAGTGCATTTTTAGCAAATATGTCGCATGAAATTCGCACACCGATGAATGCAATTTTAGGATTTTCAAAACTACTTGTTCAAGAACATTTACCAAAAGATAAAAGAGAAACTTATGCAGGTTACATAAACAGCAGCGGAAATAATTTAATGCAACTTATTAACGATATTATTGATGTTGCCAAAATAGAAGCCGGACAACTCACAATTGATAAATCTTTTTTCAGTGTTAACAGATTATTGGACGAATTATACGCAACAACCGATTATCAAAGAACTTCACTTAAAAAGTTTGATATAGATTTATCACTAAATATTCCCGAAGGCAATGATATTGAATTGTTTTCTGACAGTGAAAGATTAAAACAAATAATGATTAATCTTATTGGAAACGCAATTAAATTTACCGAAAAAGGAAGAATTGAATTCGGTTACATGCTTAACAATAACGATGAAATAATTTTTTATGTTCAAGACACCGGACCCGGAATTCCAAAAGAAAAAGAAGATATTATTTTTAGCCGATTCGGCCAAATTATTGATAATGAAATTATTCATCCCGGCGGAACCGGTTTAGGTCTTTCAATAACAAAAAACCTTGTTGAACTTCTCGGCGGAAATATTTATATGGATTCTATTATCGGAAAAGGAGCTAAATTTAGTTTCAACATTCCTTTGGTATATAAAAATATAGAAAAACAAGAAATTAATAAAATTAGAATTGATGAAAAACAACCTTCAAAAAGCAAAATTTTGCTTGTTGAAGATAATTTGCAAAACAGAACTTTGGTTCAAGATATTATTTCCGGAAATACTTCACACAAATTAGAATTTGCAGAAACAGGTGAAGAAGCAAAAAAAATGTTTTTGGAAAATGAATATGATTTAATATTTATGGATATTAAATTACCCGATATAGACGGAAATGAAGTAACAAAATTTATTCGTAAAAAAGAAAAACCCGGAAACAGAATTCCAATAATTGCACTTTCTGCCCATGCAATGCTCGAAATGCAAGATAAAGCATTTGAAGCCGGAGTTGATGAATTTATTTCGAAACCATTTATTTTTGAGCAATTTATGCAAATACTAAATCATTATTTAACAATAAACGAAGAAACTAAAAATTTAAAAAAAATTCAAATGAAAGAAAGCAGTTTTAAATACATAGATTTATCGATTTTGGCACCTTTATACGTTTCAAAACCCGAAAAACTAAAATTTATTGTTGAACAATACGCCAAAACAATTACCGAAAATTTATTAAAACTTAAAACTTTTATCGACCAAAAAGAAACCGATAAACTCAAAGTTTCAGCACATTCGCTCAAAAGTTCATTTGCTTATTTAGGATTAAATAATGCTTCGGAAATTGCCAAAGAAATTGAAGTAAATAATCAAGACCTTTCTCATGCCGATAAAAAATTTAAAGAAGCAAATATAATTTGGGAACAAGCTGTTGTTGAAATTGAGCAATATCTTAAAAATGAATAATATATTTTTTTCAAATGATTGAATTTCTTAAGGAAACTGCTCAAAATGTTGTAAAATCTTATGGCGAAAATTTGAAAAATATTTGTTTTGTTTTTCCAAACAAACGAACTAAAATGTTTTTCAGAAAATATTATGCCGAAGTTATCGGAAAAACCGATTTTGCTCCCGACATGAGAGATTTAAAACAACTTGTGAGAAATTTCACTAAACTTTCCGAACCCGACAGCCTTTCTCTTATTTTCGATTTATACGATATTTTTAAAAAGTTCGACAAAGGAAAAAGTATTTTATCCGAATATAATTTCGACGATTTTTATAAAACAGGAGAAATTATAATTAATGATTTTAACGAAATAGATAATTGGCTCGTAAATCCTCTTGATATCTACAAAAACATTAAAAATATCAAAGAAATTGATTCATCTTTCGATTATTTATCCGATGAGCAAAAAGTAATTCTTAAAAGCTTTTGGAGCACTTTTGCATCGGAAATAAAAAGTCGCGAACAAGAAAAATTTATCGAAATTTGGAACATTCTTCCCGTTCTATATAAAAATTTTAAAGATTTTTTGTTAGAAAAAAACACAGCTTATAACGGTTTGATTTATCGTAAAATGGTTGAACTTATTGACGAAAACAAAATTAATACCGATAAATACCAAAAATATATCTTTATAGGATTTAATGCTTTAAACGAAGCTGAAATACAAATATTCAAATATTTTAAATCAATAAATAAAGCCCATTTTTATTGGGATACAGATAAATATTATCAAAAAGATTTGAATCAGGAAGCAGGTGATTTTCTTCGTAAAAATTTCAATATTTTAAATCAGTCGGAATACGAAATTCCCGAAAATTTTATCAATAAAAATAAAAAAAT
>DZBS01000145.1 GCA_022729995.1 Draconibacterium orientale
TTCGCAAAAGTGTTCAGCCATATTTAATCAGCTGGTTCAAATATAATCCTGCTGTTGAAATTGCTAAACTTAAAATTCCTACGTTAATAATTCAAGGAAATTCAGATATTCAAGTATCTGTTGAGAATGCCGAACTTTTAAAAGCTGCAAATTCAAATGCTGAATATCATATTATCGACAGAATGAATCATATATTTAAAGATTCGGGACCGGGAATGAATGAAAATCTTGCAACATATTACAATTCAAATTTGCCCGTAAAACCGGAATTAGTTAAAATTATTGTAGATTTTATTTCTAAATAAATAAAATGATTTTTATAAGATTTCATATTAAAAACTTGATATTAATTTTACTTTTAAGTATTAATATGAATTCTTTTGCCCAAAAAGATTCTATAAATTACGACAGTTTAGCGAGAATGGGTATTCAAGACATTTTGAACATGCCTGTTTCCGGAGTAAGTAAGTTTAAAGAAACAACAAATGAAACTCCCGCATCTGTAATAATTGTAACCGAAGAACAAATAAAAGAAAACTCTTACAGCGATTTATCCGACCTTTTAAAAGATATTCCGGGAATAGATATTGTTGATAATGCACGCGGATTTGGAGAATATTACAGAATTAGAGGAATTGGCGGTTACAACAGATTTTTGGTTTTGGTCGACGGACAAAAAATTAATCCTGCAAGCGGAATATTCTTATCCATAGGAAATTCCATTCCGGTGAAATTTGCAAAAAGAGTCGAAATTATTTTCGGACCAACATCGGCAATGTATGGTTCCGACGCATTTGCAGGAATAATAAATATCGTTTCAAAAGATGCTTCCGACAAAATAGATATTTATGCAATTGCTGATTATGGAACGGCAAATACTGTAAATACCGATATTTCAGCATCTTTCAAATTAAAAAATAAATTAAGTTTCTCTTTTTCCGGTCATTTATCAAAATCCGACGGACCGAATTTTATGGGACGAGATACAATTTTTGATATAATAAATTTATTGCAAGCGCCTTTGAAAAATGAGTTTGAGCAACCAATCGACGATCATTCATTTTTCTTTAAATCAAAATATAAAAATTTCACTCTTTCATATTTCAATCAAAAATTTAACGAAGGAAACGCTTTGGGCATGAAACCCGAATATTATATCTACAACAAAGAAAATAAATGGGAAATGAGCAATAATATTGTTTGGATTTCATACTATAAAAAAATATCCGAAAAAAATATTTTATCGTTTGAAGCAGCATATATAAATCACACCCAAGACCCTGAAACTCAATTTTTAAAAAGACTAAACCTGACAACCCTTTCTGAATCATACAGCCAATATATGACCGGAATCGACAACACTTTAAGAAGTAATATTTCATATAATTTGTTGTTATCAAATAATTTAAAAATAATTTCAGGCGTTGAATATGAATATACAAACAGCATTCCGCCTTATGCAAACGACGAAGTTTTTGGATTTCCGGTAAAATATGAAGGAAATGTTGCAAATATTATAAAAAACGAATTAACAATTATTGAACAAAGAATTGCAGGTTTTACTCAAATTAATTTCACACCTTCAAAAAAAATAATAATTGTTTTGGGTGGAAGATATGATTATTCGCTTTTATATAAAAATACTTTTAATCCGAGAATGAGTTTTATTTATAATCCGGGAAAGAAAACTGTAATAAAAATACTTTACGGTCGAGCATTTCAAGCACCTTCATTATTTTATCAATACGAACAATTCGGCTCTGCAAACTCGGTAATGTTGTCGGTAAGCGAAATTCAACAAACAAATCCGAATTGGAAATTAGACAATCAAATAGTTAATACTTTTGAAGTAAATATCAATCAAAAAATATCAAAAAGCATAAATTTGAATATTTCAACATTTCACAGTTTTTTATCAAACTTAATAGAACGGGAAATATACACGGATTCGGCTTACAATAAATATTTTAGTACTCCGGATTTGCCTCATTATTCTGAAGGAATTAGAAATGCAAATATCGGAAGTATCGGCATTTTCGGAATAAGTATGAAAGCAAATATCCGAATAACAGAAAATCTAAAATCATCTGTAAGCTATTCATTTATTGACGATCAGTTCAATTTATCGAAAAATGCGACAAATACACTAAAAGGTGCAAATCATAAATTTTGGTTAAATATTACATATCTAAATTTATTTAAACACATAAATTTTTCAACAAATACGAAATATATCGGAAAAATAAATGCAAAAGATTTAATAGCATTTCCAACCGGTAAACAACCCGGATATTTCAATATCGACCTAAATATTAGAGCCGTAAATATTATAAAGAACACTGTTTTTTATATCAAAATAAATAATCTGCTTAACTCGGAATATTCGCAAACCGGAATTTTAGACGGCTCGGTTTATTTGCCTTCAATACCTCAAAACGGATTTGCAATTTACGGAGGTATCGAATTCATTTTCAAGAAAAAATAAATGAAGAAACATATTTTCTACATATTATTTTTCATATTGATATTTCCAAAAATATCAAACTCTCAAATTCCTTATGAAACCTCAAAAGCAGCATTAATTTTTCAGTTTGCAAAAAAAATTACTAACGCTCAGTGCGACAAAAATCCGGTTTATAGAATTGCATTTTTGGGCGATGACATAAAAACGCTTGAAGAATTACAAAAAATAGCAAAATCGAACCTCGTAAACGGAAAAAAAACCGAAATTTTTCAAATATCAAGTCTAAACAATATTAGTGATTTATCGTTAATTTATATCGACAAAAATTGGTCGAAAAAAATTGAGGAAGTTTGGATGAATATTAAAGGAAAAAATATTTTACTTGTTTCGGAGCAATGTTCCGATGCCAAATATATAATGTTGAATATTTTATTTAATCCGCCGGAAAAAAAGGTTTCATTTGAAATTAATAAAGCAAATTTGATAATAGAAAACTTTGAAATTAACCCGGAAGTAACACTTTTAGGCGGAAAAGAAGTTGATATAAGAGAACTTTATATTGAAATAAAAGCAGAATTGGAAAACGAAAAAGCAGAAGTTGAAATACAGAAAACAATAATAGATGAAAAAATATCAGAAATAAATAATTTAAAACACAATGCCGATAGTTTGAAATTTGAAATTAACAAACAATTAAACGAAATTTTTAAAAGTGAAATTAAGCTTATAAACTTAGCCGATAATATTAAAATACAACAACTTAATTACAATATCAAACTAAATCAAATTAAAATTCAAGAAGAAAAACTTTTATTTCAAGAACAAGAATTAAATTCAAAAAGAAAAGAAGTTGAGGAAACTACCGTTCAATTAAGAAACTTAATTTCTGAAAGTAATAAAAATAAAAATATCATTCTCCAACAAACCAATATTTTGAGTGATAAAGAAAATATAATTAAAACAAAAAACAGACAATTATTTTTGTCGATTGGATTTGTTTTTTTGCTAATAATTCTTGTCTTTTTGGCATTCTACGCATTTAAACTTAAACAAAATGCCAACAAAAAAATAGAAGCTCAAAAATCAAAATTAGAAAAAACAGTTTCCGAACTCGAAAAAGCACAAAAACAGTTGGTTCAATCGGAAAAAATGGCTTCGCTCGGAGTTCTCACCGCCGGAATTGCACATGAAATTAACAACCCGATAAATTATATAAATTCCGGAATCGAAGGTCTTAAAACAATTATATCGGAAATGAAAAAAGTGATTTCTAAATATCAAGAATTCAATAAAAATCCGGAAACAAGAAACCACGCAGAAATAGAAAAAAAATTAAACGAAGAATTCGATTTTTTAATTTCCGGAACCGATAAAATGACAAAAAATATACAATCTGGAGTGAATAAAGCCGGCGAAATTGTAAAAAGTCTAAGCATTTTTTCCAGAAACGATAAAGCAGAGCTTACATTAAGCGATTTGCACGAAAACATTGACTCTTCTATAACTCTTCTTCAAAATCAAATAAAAAAAAGAATTAAAATAATTAAAAATTATAACGAAATTCCAAAAATTTATTGCTATCCTGCAAAACTAAATCAAGTTTTTTTAAATTTAATTTCAAATGCAATTCATGCTATTGAAAATGAGGGAAATATTGAAATAACAACAAGCTATATTTCTAACTCGGAAATAGATAATTCAAAAAAAGATTGTATATTGATTTCGATTAAAGACGACGGAATTGGTATTCCAAAAAATATAATTGAACATATTTTTGAACCTTTTTTTACCACAAAAGAACAAGGAATCGGAACAGGACTCGGATTATCAATATCTTATGAAATTATTGAACAACACAAAGGAAAAATTTTAGCTAAAAACAATGATATAAAAGGAACAGAATTCTCAATAATAATTCCGGCAATTGTAAATAATGAATAATTTAACAAACAAAAAATGAACAAATTTGAAAAAGAACCAATATTATATGTTGACGACGAAATAGAAAATCTCGACGGTTTTAAATATTCTTTTTTTTCCGATTACGAAATTTATACAGCCTCAAATATAAACACGGCACTAAAAATTTTGGAGGAAAACACAATAAAAATAATCATTTCCGACCAAAAAATGCCTGAGTCTTCAGGAATTGAGTTTCTTCAAAAAGTAAATTCGCTTTATCCCGAATCTATACGAATTATTCTTACAGCTTATGCAGATATTCAAAATGCAACAGAAGCAATAAATAAAGCCGAAATATACAGATATCTGACAAAGCCTTGGAATAAAGCCGATTTAAAAATTACAATAGAAAATGCTCTTGAAACATATAATTTAAAAAAAGAAAAAAAAGAACTTCTTAAAATACTGAAAATTGCAAATCAAGAACTTTCGGAAAAAAATATTGATTTAAATAATAAAATACAAGAAATTAAAGAAAAAGAAAAAATACTAAAAAATCAAAATGAAGAATACGCTTCTCTAAACGAAGAATATCAGGCTCAAAACGAAAATTTAAAAAAAGCAAAAAGTGCTGCAGAAGAATCTAACAGATTAAAAACAGAATTTCTTAATAACATGTCGCACGAAATTAGAACTCCCATGAACGGAATTCTCGGATTTTCGGGTTTGTTAAACGACATAGATTTAACAATCGAAAAAAGACAATTCTATGTTAACATTATTCAAAACAGTGGGAAGCAATTACTTAAAGTTATTGACGATATTATTGAAATTTCAAAACTTGAAACAAAACAAGTTACCGCTCAAAATAATCCAACTTGCATAAATGATATACTTATGCACTTATTTTCAATTTTCGACCTTAAAGCCAAAGAATTACAAATTCCTCTTTACCTAAAATCGCCGCTTTCCGACGAGGAAAGCACAATATTAACCGACCAAACAAAACTTAACAAAATAATAAGTAACCTAATAGAAAACTCACTAAAATATACATCTGAAGGATTCATTGAATTTGGATATTTTACTGAAAATGAAAACATGATTTTTTTTGTAAAAGATACCGGAGTTGGAATTAATGACGAAAACAAAGACTTGATTTTTGAAAGGTTTTCGCAAGAAGAAAAAGAATTATCAAGAAAAAGCGGAGGATTAGGACTCGGACTTTCAATTGCCAAAGAAAATACCGAACTAATCGGCGGGAAAATTCAGGTTGAATCCGAAAAAGGAAAAGGTTCAACCTTTTTTGTTACAATTCCTTACACTTCTTCAAACCAAAAAAAAGAAAAAAATTCTCAAAATGAAATTTTTAATATCTCAAATTCAAACAATAAAATAAAAGTGCTAATTGCTGAAGACGAAGAAGTTAATTATATTTATTTGGATACAATTCTAAAAACAATTCCAAACATTAATTTTATTACATTACATGCAAAAAACGGAAAAGAAGCCCTTGAAATTTGTAAAAAAAATATTGATATTAAATTGATATTTATGGATATCAAAATGCCGATTATGAACGGTTACGAAGCCACAAGAATTATAAAGTCTATTTATCCTAAAATTCCTATTGTTGCACAAACCGCATATACAACATCCGACGAAAAAGAAAAAGCGGCTTATGAAGGCTGCGACGATTTTATTATAAAACCAATTGAACAACCGGAATTTATTAAATTAGTTAACAAATATATTTTACCTATTGTATCGAATAAATAGTTTTAGAAAGAATAGATATTGAAAATACAATCATTCCTAAAATATGATTTTTGTTATATAAAAATGAAATCATTTTATGTATTTTTGTTTTATGAAGAAAAAAGACAAAGATAACAAAAATAATTCCGCACTTTCTGTTCAAAAAGGAATTGAAAGACCTGAAAATATTAATTCTGAATCTGTTAAAAGATTTAAAAAACAAAAAAAAACAAAAAAATCTTCCGATGAATATTTCAACGAAATAATTAACGGAAACATAAACTATCTTAGCCAAGCCATTACACTCACCGAAAGCACTTTACACGAAGATAAAACTATTTCGCAAGAAATAATAAACAAATGCGTTTCATATTCCGGAAAATCAATAAGAATAGGATTTACAGGCGTTCCGGGCGTTGGAAAAAGTTCAATTATAGAAACTCTCGGATTATATCTTATTGAAAAAGGAAAAAAAATTGCCGTTCTTGCAATTGACCCTTCCGGCACACGCTCAAAAGGAAGTATTTTGGGCGATAAAACAAGAATGGAACAACTTTCGATAGCAAAAAAAGCTTTTATAAGACCTTCACCTGCAGCCGGTTTTCTTGGCGGAGTTGCCGCAAAAACTGCCGAAAGCATTATTCTTTGCGAAGCTGCCGGATTCGATGTAATTTTTGTTGAAACTGTTGGCGTAGGTCAATCGGAAATTGCTGTATATTCCATGACGGATTTTTTCCTTCTTCTAATGCTTGCAGGTGCCGGCGACGAATTACAAGGAATTAAACGCGGAATTATGGAAATGGCTGATGCCGTTGTTATCACAAAAGCCGACGGCGACAATATTCTAAAAGCAAAAGCTGCCGTTACCGAATATAAAAATGCAATTCACCTTTTTCCTCCTTCAAAATCGGGAAATATAATTCAGGTTACAACCGCTTCTGCTTTCTCGGGAGACGGAATTGACGAACTTTGGAAAATTATTGAAGAATATATCGAAAACACAAAGAATAACGGCTATTTTACTCAAAAAAGAAAAGAACAATTGAAATTTAGAATGAACGAAACAATTTCCGAAGAACTGAAAAGAAGATTTTATGAAAATCCGGAAATAAAGAAAAAACTATCCGAGCTTGAAGCCGAAGTTGAAAACGGAAATATCAGCCCTTACTTTGCTGCTAAAATTATTTTAGATGAAAAATGAGATAATGTGATAATGTGCTGATGTGCTAATGTGCTAATGTGCTGATGTGAGAATTTGATAATTTGGAAATTTGGAAATGTGGAAATGTGAAAATTTGAAAATTTGAAAATGTGGAAATGTGAGAATTTGAAAATGTGAAAATTTGAAAATGTGGAAATGTGGAAATGTGAAAATTTGAGAATGTGAAAATGTGGAAATGTGAAAATTTGAAAATGTGAAAATGTGAAAATGTGGAAATGTGAAAATGTGGAAATGTGGAAATGTG
>DZBS01000036.1 GCA_022729995.1 Draconibacterium orientale
TTTTTTGTTCCAAAAGTAACAAATCCAAATTTTCAAATTTCCAAATCAACTCTCTACCTGCTCTTTCAAAAATCAGAACATTATCGAGCGGCGAATTTTCATAAAGTCCGCAACCCAAAAAAGTAATTCCGTCGTCGGAAATCATTTCAAACGATTTTGAGCTTGCTCCCATATCGCCAATAATACAAATAACTTCAACGCCGCGATTTTCAACGTCAATAAGTTTCGGATAAATTGAATTTACAAAAGAAGAATTTACATCGGAACAATTTGAATTCCAATAAGTAAGACTGCTATGTGCATAATTTTCCGGATTTGGAAGTCCGGGAATATTAATCCAAATTCCGTAGTGCATTAGCAAAACCAAATGCGACGATTCAGAAATTGTATCGCAAACATTTGAAATTATTTCATACTGTTTTTCCATGTTATAACAATCGGAAGGAACAAGATTTGTGTTCATTAAAATATAAGATATTCCTTTTGAATAGTGTGAATAATATGTTTCTCTTTGCGTAAAATGTGTAATCCATTCCAAATTTCCGTTTCGCATATCATGATTTCCCAAAGCCCAGAATGTCATTGGGTTTGAAAGACTGAAAATATCATTTATATATTCGAGAGTTGAATATTGCAAAGAAGCTTCAGAACTAACATCTCCGCCGAGCCAAATTCCGTCGTAAGCAGAAAAATCGAACTTTTCCAATCTGTAATCAACTCTGTAACCGGGCGAATCAACTTGATAACAATGACCGATAAAGATATATTTTGATGTGTCGTTATCAAAAATAGCACTTTTAGTAATATTAAAATATAAAATAAATGCCAAAAGTGCTGAAATTTTGATTATATTTTTTGTCTGTAAATAATTTTGTAAAAAGTTTATTTTCATCTAAAACGAATATGTAAAAAAGTATATTTTCATTGATTTGTATAGTAGTTGCTAAAAACTTATAAAATGCCAAGCTACTTCACTTAAATGATGTTTTAATCAATTAAAATTTTAATTAAAAAATCTGCTAATAATTTAAACATTATCTAATTCTTTTTTCAACTCTTCCAGAAGTTCATTTTCAGTTGGCAAATATAGTTCATACTTACTTGCTACAATATTTCTGTTATTTTCGGGTAATGTAAATTTTACTACCGCATTGTTCTTGTCTGCACAGAGTAAAATGCCAATTGAAGGTTTTTCAAAATCAGTTTTTTCTATTCTGTCATAATAATTAACATACATCTGTAATTGTCCGTTATCTTGATGTGATAATTTATGAGTTTTAATTTCGATTAATACAAAACATTGTAATAATCGGTTATAGAATACTAAGTCAATAAAAAAATCATCTCCGTCTATATGAATTCGTTTTTGCCGTGCAATGAAAGCAAAACCGTTTCCGAGTTCAAGCAAAAAATCTTGCAAATGATTAATAATTGCATACTCTAAATCTTTTTCATAATATGTTGCTTTTCTATTTAATCCTAAAAACTCTTAAATCATAGGGTCTTTAATAATTTCTTCGGGTTTTTCCGGAAATATTTCATTTTTTGCAACAGCCAATACTTTTTGTTTATCATTGCTTATTAAAAGACGTTCGTAGAGTTGACTATTAACCTGACGTTCAAGTTCTCGTGCATTCCACATATTTTTTGATGCCTCTGAAATATAAAATTCTCTTTTATCTTCATTGTCAATAGAAAGCATCAATTTGTAATGAGTCCAACTAAATTCCGTCAGCAGTGCGGACGGAATTGGGAAAAGTCGGTAAAATTGACGAAATCGCTCTAATTGCCTTACCGAAAAACCCGGACCGTAATGAGGTTCCAATTCTTCGGCAAGCGTTTTTATCAGATATGTTCCATATTCTGCACGCTGCTCGCCTTGTTGTTCCTCTTCTATAATGCGTTATCCAATTTCCCAAAACATCAACACGCGTTCAAAATTCACGGAACGAACTGCATTCTGTCGAGCCTGAGAAATTATTGACTTTATATCTGTAAGAATTGGATTTTGTATCATTTAAAAGAATATATCAGAAATAAAAATGTTATCAATAATATTTATATTTCGGTTTATCAATATAAAAATCGAATTAAGTAAAAATCATTTTATTTTAAATTGCTCAAGCCCTAAAAAATTTTTCATTTTAATAAAAAAGCGGTTTAATAAAATTTATAAAACCTTGTGTTACGTTGCCTGTTTCTCGGTTAAGTTCCGAACCGAACATGCTGTGCGGAATAGAAAAAACAATTAATGTAACAATTGCAGCAATAATTGTAAGATAAGCTTTTTCGGATTTTCTGTTGCCAGCATAAGCCAACAGCCAGAAAATAAATGCAATAAGAAGTTTATTATCGGTTAAGTCCCAACCAAAAGGAACGCCTGCCCAAAATTCATTAAAAGCATATTTTTGAACAATTGGTCCTAAAATTAAACCTCCAATAAAAATTCCTACCAAAGTAATAATGGTAAAAAGTTTATATTTTGGCATTTTAAATGCGGCCAAAAGTCCGGCAACATTAGCAAACATCATTGCAAAAAATATAAAAATTATGTGAGGAATTAAAACAAACATTGGAACATCGCCTTTAAATCTGATAACAATAGGGTTTTGTTTAAATAAAGTTTGTTGGTCGGTATCGGTTTTAAGGACAATATAATACATTAGTTTTCCTGCCGGCTGTTGATGCGGTAATTCTGCTCTGAGAAAATTGCCGTTTTTATCGGATAATCTCTCAAAATCATTTTTCATCCAATCATCTTTTATACTTTCCGGATAATTTTTATAATATACAATTGCACCAACATTTTTATCGGCAATTCTTAAATCAATTTGTGCATTATCAACACCGCCGTGGCTTCTAAGAAAAGCTAATTTATATTTTTGACCGTTAAATTCAGTTGTAATTTCTTTTGGATAAGTTGGTCCGGTTTTTTTCTGATAAACAGCTGCAACAATGGTAATTACAACAGCCAAAACCCAAACTAAAACTGCTTTGTAGTTTATTTTTTTAATAATATCAATTCCTTTCATTTTCTTTTTTTGGTTTGATTTAATATTTTTTATTGATTAATTAGGTTTAAAAATGAACATCAAGTGTTTTAACTTCGTTGTTTCTATTCACTTTAACTGTAGTTTTCTGACCTGATTTTAACCTTTTCAAAACTTCCATATAGTCGTAAATATTTGTAATTTTTGTTCCGTCGAGTTCTACAATAATATCGTTTTTCAAAATTCCTGCTTTGTCGGCTGTTCCGTCTTTTGAAACTCCGTCAACTTTAAGTCCGGTATTTCCTGAATCGGAGTATGAAGGCATTATTCCGAGAGTTACTTTAAAGGTCATTTTTTGATTATTTTCGGTGCCTGTATTTTGATATGTAAAATCTTTTTCTCTGTTTGCAAAATTAATTGCCAGTTTGTAAACCAAGTCGGTGATTTGCGATTGTTCTTCAAAATCAATAAGTTCTGTGTCGTCAAACGGTGTGTGATATTCCGATTCGGAACCTGAATTAAAGAATAAAACGGGAATTTCTTTTGAATAAAAAGAAGCATGATCTGAGCCGCCGTAACCGGATTTGTTATAAGAAAATTTAAAATTATAGTTAGGTTTTAAATTATCCAATATTTCTTCAAATTCTGTTGCAGTTCCTGTTCCTATAATTGCCAAATTATTTCCGTTATCTTTCAGTCTTCCAACCATATCAATATTCAACATTACAGTAATTTTTTTAATGTCGATTAAAGGATTGTCGAGAAAATATTTTGAACCTAAAAGTCCCATTTCTTCGGCACCAAAAGCAATAAAAACAATATTTCTTTTTGGTTTGGTTTTGCAATTTGCAAATTCCTTGGCCAAAACCAGCAATGAAGAAACTCCGGAAGCATTATCGTCGGCACCGTTATGAATGGCAACAGTGTCGGGCATTCTTGAACCCGAGCCTTTTCCTCCAAAACCTAAATGGTCGTAATGTGCTCCAATAACAATATATCTGTCGGCATATTCCGGATTATCGGTTTTTAAAATTGCAACAACATTTTGAGTTGGTAATTCAATATACTCAACTTTGATATAAGCAGAAACAACTTGTTTTGTTTCAAAAGATTTTGGTTTTAGATTTGAATTAATTTCTGTTTCTAAATTTGCAGTTGTTAATTTTGAACCTTTAATAATTTTATCAACAAGTTCTCTTTTCATCTGAATAACAGGAATTTTAGTTCTTTGAAGTCCTTGCGAGTATTTCAAATCTGTAAGTTTATCATCGGCATCATAATTTGGACCCGAAACTATAATTACTCCTTCGGCACCGTATTTTTCGGCATTCATAACTTTAGAACGAACAGATTCGTAAGCTCCGTAGGTTCCGTGTCGGTTATTTTCGGGCGAACCGTTTAAAACTATTACCCATTTTCCGGTAACGTTAATGTCTTTATAATCATTCCATTTTAAATCATCGTCGTTAATATCAAAACCGTAACCGACAAAAACAGCTTTTGCGCTAATATCGTTATTTGCGGTAAATGCAAACGGAATATATTCCAATTTGGATTTAGCTTCGTATTTTCCAATTTTAACAAAACTTTCTTCGTCGAATTGTAAACCAATTTGAACGTCGAAATACTGAAAACCTTCTTCACCTAAAAGCGAAAGACCATATTTTTTAAATTCATTTCTAATATATTTTGCCGCAAGCATATCTTCTGCTGTTCCCGGTTTTCTTCCTTTTAATGAGTCGGAAGCTAAGTATGTATTATGTTCTTTTAATTTTTCAACACTAAAAAAGTTTTGTGAAAATGCTGTTGTTGAAATTATTAAAATTGCAAAAAGAAATATATTTTTCATAATTTTATTTTTTTTGGTTAATAAAAATTTTATTTTAATGTTTTACAAAATAAGAATAAAAAATTTATTTTGATTTATTTTTTTCTTCATTATTTTTTTGAATGAAAAGCTCAAAAGTGTCGATGTTAAGTGCTAAAAGGTTTCCCATTCTTCTGTAATCGTATATTTTATGATTTTTAATGTAACAAACACCGTTGTCTAAACCGATAACGTCACTTTTTTTATTTATACTTTCAAGAATTTGTTCTATGTTTTCTGGTTGATGACCGTGAATAATAGTTTTTCCGCCGGTAAAATTGTAGTCGTTATCGAATTTACGTCGCCAAAGCATAGAAATTTTATCTTTAAAAGGTTCTTCTTTTTTGAAATTGAATCCTGCATGAACAATAAAAAATTTATCGAGTTCATAATAATAAGGTAAACTCTTAAAAAAATCGCGATATTTTGGTTTTAGTCTTTTATTTTCGAGCAAATCGGGCGAATCTTTAAGTAACCAGCTAAGAATTTCGGGGCTTTCTTCTTCGGTTCTCAAAACGGTGTCTTCGTGGTTTCCTCTAAGCGGATAAATTCTGTAGCCTTCGCTAATAAGATTTAGTATATAATCTACTGTTTTAGCGGAATGCGGACCTTTATTTATGTAATCGCCAAGTAAAAAAATTTTGTCCTTTTTTGTGGGAACAATTTTTTTTTCAATCATTTTTTTGAACGAATGATAGCAACCGTGAATATCGCCGATAACAAATCGCCTATATTTATTTGGTTTATATGGTTTCAGAATTTGATAAAACATATAAATATATTTTTCTGCAAAATAGCAAAAAGTCGTAAGAAAAAAATCTTACGACTTAAAAAAAACAGGTATTAATATGAAAAAAGTTTTTTACTTAGAATAAATGAGTGTTAAATCGCCTGAATTAGAGAAATTTTCGCCATCGATAAATTTTCCGGAACATTCCCAAACATAAACTCCCGAAGGTGAAATTTCGTTTCTGTAATATCCGTTCCATCCAAATTTAGGATTTGTACTTTCAAAAACAAGAATTCCTCTTCTGTTAAAAATTCTTAGTTTAAATTCTGCAACATCGGATATGAATATTGGTGCAAAAATATCGTTACTGTAATCGGACGATGAAATATTTCCGTCTTTTGGTCCGTCTAAACTTGGAGTAAAAGCATTTGGTGCAGAAACTTTGTATTTGGTTTCTTTTATTGCAATTTTAATTATTTCTGAACTGTCAATACAACTTTTTTCAGAAATTGCTATTAATTTTACGGAATAATTTCCTGATTTTTCATATTTATGAACAGGGTTTGCGGTTTCGGAATTTGTTCCGTCGCCAAATTTCCACAAATATTTATTTCCTGATATTGAGGTATTTGTAAAATAAATTTCATCACCGGTAAATAAATCATTTTTATTTGAAACAATTAAATTTGCTTTTGGTTTCTCGTAAATAATTATTGTTCTTTCGTAAATTAAATCTTCTTTTTCAGAGCTTGCAAATAGTTTAACTTTGTATTTTCCTGCATTTTCAAAAATTATATTAGGATTTGCTTCATTTGATTTTGTTCCGTTTCCAAAATCCCATCTATATTTTATACAATTTTCCGAAACATTAGTAAAATTAACAGTTATCGGAGCACAACCTGAATAATTATCTGCAGAAAACTCTGCTTTTGAAATAAGTCCGATTGTTGTATTTTCATTTTTTACTATTGAATTTTGAGATTCAATATTATTAACATTTTCAATAATAGTTTTGTCGACAATAGACTTATTTGAATGAATTTCGTTCGTAACTTTTTGATTATTATCTAATACCGAATTATTTTTCTTTATATCTTTTTGGGTAATAACAGGAACATTTTCTGCTTCAACATTATTTTCAGTTTGTTTTTGAATTGTAGTAATTTCTTTTTGAACGTTGTCTTTTATTGTGATTTTATTATTTTCAGAATTTAACATAATACTTCCGCTAATTATTAATGCTGAAGTAATGATTCCTACATAATAAATATTGAAATTCAGTAAATTAAATTTAAGAAAACTTTTAATTGCAAGTTTTCGGTTAATATAATTCCACACGTTTTTTTGCGGAACTTGAGAAAAGTTCTCAAATTTTTCTTTAAAAATATCTTCTATGTTAAGCTTGTCGTTCATTTATTTTAATTTTTGAAAATAATTCCAATTTCTTTCTTAATAATTTTTTTGCTCTTGAATATTGCGATTTTGACGTATTAATATCAATATTTAATTGTTCTGCAATTTCTTTATGTTTGTAACCTTCAATGGCATAAAGGTTAAAAACTATTTTATATCCTTCGGGCAATGTGTTCACTATTTTGAGTAATTCTTCGGCAGTGTAATCAGAACCGTTATAACTCGTTCCTTCAATATTTGTTTCCTGAATTTCTTCTATATCAAGGTTTAAATTGTGTTTTTTATTTTTGTGATAATTTGTTATTGCCGTGTTGATAATTATTCTTTTCATCCATCCTTCAAAAGAGCCTGTTCCGTTAAAATCGGATATTTTATTTAATATTTTAAGAAATCCGTCTTGCAGTGTGTCTTCTGCTTCAAATTTATCTCGTGCATATCTCAAGCAGATACCAAATAATACAGGCGAGTAAGTTTCAAAAAGTAATTTCTGAGCCTCTCTGTCGTTTCTTTTACACTTTTCTATTATTTCTTCGGTATCAATCATATATCTTCTCAATTACTTGACATTTCAGTTAAATGAAAGGTTGCATTTGTTGAAAAAAATTTAATTATTTTTTATAATTTATCCAAAATACAAAAAAAATGGATTGTTTGATATTAAATTTTAATAATTATTTCACAAAAAAGGTCGAATTAAAAAAAAAGGAGACTGTCTAAAAATGAAAATCATGCTGTCATTTCAACCAAAGGGAGAAATCTTAATTTATTCATTGAATGATTAATAGATTTAGCTCCGCTGAGAACTTCGTTGTTCTCCCTTTGGTCGAAATGACAACTCCTTTAGACTTTTTAGTCAGTCTCCTCAAACTTATGTTTGAATTTTTTTCTATGATTTTAATCCGTAAGCTAAATCTCCTGCATCGCCAAGTCCGGGAACAATGTATGATTTTGCTGTAAGTTCGTCGTCTATTGCACCTGTCCAAATAGTAATTTTTTGGTCGGAAAGACTGTGTTTTACATATTCAATTCCTTCGCGAGCAGCAATAACCGAAATAATATGAGTATGTTTTGGAGTTCCGTTTTCGCAAATATCTTTATAAGCCAAAACTATTGACGAACCGCTTGCAAGCATCGGATCGGAAAGGATAAGAAAATTATCGTTAACCGAAGGTCCGGATAAATAACCTGATTTTATTTCAAAAGTATTATCTTTGTGATATTTACGATATGAACCGATAAAAGCATTTTTTGCATTATCGAAATAATTTAAAAGTCCTTGATGTAAAGGTAATCCGGCACGTAAAACTGTAGCCAAAACAATGTTGTTTGCAATAATGTTAATATCAACAGTTCCCAAAGGAGTTTTAACATTTTGTGTTTCAAATTCAAGTTCTTTGCTTATTTCGTAGGCAAAAATTTCACCGATACGTTCCATATTTCTACGAAACCTCATCATATCTTTTTGCATTTCTACATCTCTGACTTCAGCAATAAACTTATTCAATATTGAATTTTTTTCACCTAAGACTCTTACCATTTTTTTGTTTTGAAATTATGTTTCATCTGTTTATTTTAATTTTTTTTTAAAGGTCAGATAGGAACATCCTAAATAATCATTCGGTTGTGTGTCGAGAGATATACATGGATGTTTCATTAATATTTGTAAATATAAAAATATTACTTTTTTTTTAAATATCATAATTCTAACCCAAGTTAATCAATAGAAGATTTGAAAAATCGAACTATTTGATTTAATTGGGTTTGACCCCGATTAATATTTTGTATATTTATAAAAAATGGGTCTAATGGGTTATAACTTTTATTTCTTCCGGATTATGTTTGTATTTGAATACAAGTGTAAACACAATTGCAACAACTAATGAATATGCGGCAAAAGCGAACCAGATTCCTTTCCACTGAAAACTATCGTCGGGGTTTTTGAAAAATGCGTCAATCATTATTCCGCTTAAAGCACTTCCCATAATTGCGCCAAACCCATTTGTCATCATCATAAATAATCCTTGAGCACTTGCTCTAATTCCGGGTTCCGATTCGTTTTCAACATAAAGAGAGCCTGAAATGTTAAAGAAATCAAAAGCCATTCCGTATACAATACATGAAAGAATAATCATCCAAAGTCCTTCGGCAGGATTTCCAAGTCCGAAAAGTCCAAAACGTAAAACCCAAGCAAACATACTCATAAGCATTACTTTCTTAATTCCGAATCGTTTTAAGAAAAATGGAATTGCGAGAATGAAAAGTGTTTCCGATATTTGCGAAACCGACATGATTATTGCGGGATATTTAACGGCAAGTAAATCTTTAAAAGCGGGGATTTTTCCAAAATCGTGTAAAAAAGTATCGCCGTACATGTTTGTAAGTTGCAAAGCAGCACCCAAAAGCATTGAAAAAACAAAGAATAAAGCCATTCTTCTTTGTTTAAAAAGTGTAAATGCTTTTAAACCTAATGATTCTATGAAATTTTTCTTTTCAATATTTTTATTTACTTCGCATTTTGGTAATGAAAACGAGTAAATTCCAAGTATTAAAGAAGCTCCGGAAGCAACATAAAATTGTGCCGATGAAGTTTCAATTTTTAATAAACTAACTGTCCACATTGCAACAATAAACCCAATTGTTCCGAATACTCTGATTGGCGGATATTCTTTTACAACATCTAAATTTTCTTTTTTAAGAGCAGAATATGCAACTGTTATTGCTAATGAAATTGTGGGCATATAAAAAAACATATTTACAAGCATTACCCAAAACATAGCTGTTGGAGATTCTACGAGCGGAACAGTAAATAATATTATTGCACCTATAATATGAAACGAGCCTAATAATTTTTCGGCATTAATCCATCTGTCGGCAACAATTCCGGCTATTGCGGGCATAAATAAAGAAGCAATTCCCATGGTTGAGAAAATTGCGCCAAATTCTGCTCCGGACCAATGTTTTGTCTGAAACCAATAAGCAGCTATTGTTATCAACCAAGCTCCCCAAATAAAAAATTGGAGAAAGTTCATTATTGTTAATCTAAATTTTACACCCATCATCTCTAATTATTAAATAAAATATTTATTTGCATTTATAATTTAGTAAATATTATTTTTTCCTTTTAGTAATTTCGTCGCGGTAAACAGATGCTTTTTCATAATCTTCATTATCAATAGCTTCTTGCATCAAAGTTTGTAATTCGTCGATAGATAAATCTGTAATCGGAGTTTCGTCTTCTGCTTCTGGGTTTGTTTCTTCCGACGAAGGAATTAGTTTTCCGGTTTTATCGTCGAAAATTAGAGCTGCTTTTTTCATTATTGCTTCGGTTGCATAAATCGGGCATCTGAATCTTAGAGCAAGTGCAATTGCATCTGATGTTCGCGAATCGATTTTTATTCGTGCGTTTCCTCTTTCGCAAACAAGTTCGGAATAATATATTCCTTCTTCCAGTTTTATGATATTTACTTCGGTAACGGTTATATTGAAAGCAGACGAAATGCTGAGAACTAAATCATGTGTTAACGGTCTGTATGGTTTAAGACCTTCGAGTTTTATTGCTATTGCCTGCGCCTCAACTGTTCCGATAATTACGGGAAGTCGTCTGTTTCCGTTTTCTTCGCCCAAAATAAGTGCATAAGCTCCTGTTTGAGTTTGACTTGAGGATAAGCCTAAGATATTTAACCTGATTTTTTTCATTTCACAGAGATTTTAAATCTCTTTTAAATTTGGTTTTCAATTGTCAACAAAATTATAAAATAGCTCAGAAAATACAAGTTTTTAATTTGCATATATCGAAAAAATATTTGTTTTAACAATTATATTTTTCTAATGTTTTCGTTATCAATTATATCTATGTTTTTGTATTTTAAATAAAGTTGTGTAACAGCTAAAACATCTTTTTCGCAATATTTTACAATTCTGTCAATATCATTTTCTTTCCAATAAATTCCGGCAACTTCGCTTCCGTCGATATCGTCTTTCGGGCTTGGAATATCGAAAATTGCCGTTAACAAATCCAATGAAGTATAATGTTTGTAATCGCCGAATTTCCAGAGTTCAAGTGTGTCGAGATGTTTAATTTCCCATGGTTTTTTTCCGGCAATATCAAGAGTTAACGGGAGTTTTATTCCGTTAATTAACATTCGTCTGGCAATGTATGGAAAATCGAATTCTTTTCCGTTGTGAGCGCACAAATATTTGTCGGAAGCAGAAAACGATTTGTCTAATAGAGTTTTAAAATCTTGAAGAAGTTTTTTTTCATCGTTGTCGAAAAAAGATTTTAATCTCAATATTTTTTTAGTGTCAACAATTTGAATAAATCCGGCAGAAATACAAATTATTTTACCGAATTCGGCGTAAATACCGGCTTTCTCGAATAAAATTTCTGGTGTTTCTTCGGTGTTTTTTTTTAAACTGTCGGTTTTTTTGTTCCAAAGTTTTTTAATTCTTTCGTTTAAATTATTATAATCAGAAACTTGCGGAACTGTTTCAATATCAATAAAAAGAATGTTTATTATTTTAATTTCGTCGGACATTTTTTATTGATTAAGATATTTTTCTATTACAGAAACAATTGCATCAATTCCGGCTTTATTGTGTCCGCCTTGAGGAATTATTAAATCGGCATATTTTTTTGTAGGTTCGATAAATTGATTGTGCATTGGTTTGACTAAATTGTCATATCTTTCCAATACTTTTTCTACAGTTCTTCCTCTTTCAATAATATCTCTTCTCAAAACTCGTCCGAGCCTGTCGTCGTCGTCGGCAAAAACAAATATTTTTAAATCAAATAATTTTCTTAATTCTTCATTTGTTAAAACCAAAATTCCTTCAACAATTATAACATCTTTAGGGTAAATTAGCACAGTTGATTCGGCTCTTGTGCATGTTAAATATGAATAAATTGGTTCTTGAACCGGATTTCCTTTTTTGAGTTGCTTGATGTGTTCTATCAAATATTCAAACTCAATGGCCGAAGGATGATCGAAATTAATTTTTTGTCGCTCTTCAATGGGTAAATGGCTGTTATCTTTATAATATGAATCTTGCGATAATACCGCAACTTCACCTTTTGGTAACTTTTCAACAATTTTTTTTACTACTGTTGTTTTCCCGGAGCCTGTTCCGCCTGCAATTCCGATAATTAGCATTTAGATATTTTTTTGTAAAATTCAAATCAATTTTTCAAAAATAATAATTAATTTTAAGATGTTTATTGTTAAATTAATAAAATTGGAAAAAAATGATTAAACACGTAGTAATGTTTAAGTTAAAAAATCACATTACAGGTGATGAAAAAAGGGAAAGTGTAAAATTGATTAAAGAAAGACTTGACAGGCTTCCTAAATTAATTCCTGAAATAAAATATTTTGAAACCGGAATAAATTTTAATGATTCCGAAAGAGCTTTTGATATTGTTCTAATATCGGAATTTGAAAACGAAACTGATTTGGAAATTTATTCAAAACATCCTGATCATTTAAGTTTCATGGATTTTTATTCTCCTTTCAGAGAAATATCAAAAGTTGTAGATTATTATTTTTAAAATTTGAAAAATTTAATTTGTTGAAATTAATTTATCAATTTTTGGCGAAGTAGGGTCAATTTCTTTTAGAATATTGTATATTTTTCTTTTTTCCAATTCGGGAGCTTCTGAAAAAACATTAATAAATTCGCTAAGTTTTGTTGTCATTAATATTTTGAGAAAATATGAATCGGGTTTACTTCTGAAAACAGTTTGAAGCATCATTAATGAGTTAGTGATTTCGGTTCTTCCGGTTTCAATATTATCGGACATCACATCCATTCCCAAACGATGATATTTATAATAAAATTTACGTAGCGGAGCATTTGTATTGCTTAAAATATGCTCAATAATATAATATCTGTTCGTTTCGTCGGTGCTTTCGTAAGCTTTCCAACCGCCTTCGATTGCAGATTGTGCGTTGCTTACAATTGTTCTTGCTTTTTGAAAATATTCTGTTCCTCCCAAATTTGCAAATGAGTCATAATCTAAACCAATTATTATATATGCATAAAATGCCAAAACAGATGTTAGATTGGAAATATGGGTGTTTTCATTAAATTCTAAAGCCTGTCCTTCAACATAATTAAATTCAAAAAGGTCGTCGCCTTCTTTATGATTTAAAAGAATAGATTTGTAATTTGTATTAAAAACCGGCCTGTTTGCCTGAACAGAAACTGTTCCGGTGAATTTATCAATGCCGTTAAATGTTGAAAGATTAATAAGTATTTGACATTCAATTCTTTCGTTTGTTGCATAAACATTATTTGTCCATTTTCTGTTATTCATAAATTCAAAAATATCTTTTTGAAGAGTTTGAAAAACTTCAATATTAGTTCCTTGAATTCTGTTGTAATTAACAATTACGCTACAGTTTAACTCCTGAGAAACAGCAGTTTTGAAGGAAAGAATGAATATTAGAATTATTAATGTTTGCTTCATTAAGAATTTATTTTTTATAATATTTCAATAATTTTTAAGCAAATATCTTTAGCAACATCGACCTTTGATTTTAACTCAAAATTAATAACATTATTGTTTTTATCAATAATAGAAATCTTATTTGTGTCGTGTGCAAAACCTGCACCTTTGTCGTTAAGCGAGTTAAGAACAATTAAATCAAAGTTTTTATTTTTGATTTTTTCTTTAGCATTAAATATTTCATTTTCAGTTTCAAGTGCAAATCCGATATTGATTTGTTTTTGAGATTTTAATTTACCTGCTTCTTTAGCAATATCAACTGTTGGAACGAGATTAAGAGTGATTTTATCTGAATGTTTTTTTAATTTATTTTCAGCGGGAAATTCGGGAGTGTAATCGGCAACTGCAGCTGCAAAAACCGCAATATCGCAATTTGGATAAAGCAATTTTGTTTGTTCAAACATTTCGTTTGCTGTTTGAATATTTATTATTTTTATATTAGGATTTTGACATTTTATGTTCACCGGACCTGAAATTACGGTAACATTTGCACCGTTTTTTTCCATTTCGTCGGCAATTGCAAAACCCATTTTTCCGGAAGAATTATTCCCGATAAATCTAACAGGGTCAATTTTTTCATAAGTCGGACCGGCAGTAATTAAAACATTTTTACCGGAAAGTTTTTTGTCGGAATTAAAAAAAAATTTTAATTGTTGAACGATATTTTCGGGTTCTGACATTCGTCCTTTTCCGTCGAGACCGCTTGCAAGTTCGCCTGTTTCGGCATCAATAATATAATTTCCTCTTGATTTTAATTTTTCGATATTTGCAATAACAGCCGGATGTTTGAACATATCCAAATCCATTGACGGAGCCCAAAAAACCGGACATCTGGCAGAAAGGTATGTTGTTAGCAAAAGATTATCGGCAATTCCGTTTGCAGCTTTTCCGAGTGTATTTGCGGTTGCCGGAGCAATCACAAAAGCATCGGCCCAAATTCCAATATCAACATGGCTGTTCCACTGACCGTTTTCGGGATTAAAAAATTCTGTGATGACAGGATTTTTCGAAAGAGTTGCAAGAGTAAGCGGACCAATGAATTTTTTTGCAAATTCGGTCATAATAACTTGCACATTTGCACCTTCTTTGATAAGCAATCTAACAAAAAGAGCTGCTTTGTAAGCAGCTATTCCGCCGGATATTCCAACTAAAATGTTTTTATTTTTCATTCCGTAAAGGAATTATTGCATTTATAAAATATCTTCTGAAACTACTTCAGATTCGGTTTTTCTGAAATAAATTTTGTCTTCCAGAAATTCTTCTATTGCCATTAAAACAGGTTTTGGAAGTCTTTCATAGAATTTAGAAATTTCAATTTGCTCTCTGTTTTCAAAAATTTCTTCAAGGTTATCGGTATATGAAGCAAATTCTTTCAGTTTTCTGTTTAATTCTTCTTTGATATCGCTGCTAATTTGATCTGCTCTTTTAGAAATTATATAAATAGCTTCGTAAGAATTTCCGGTAACTTTTTCAAAATCTCTAATATCTCTTGTTACTGTAGAGTCTGCTGCTTTACTTCTTTTGTAATCCATATTATTAAATTGTTTTTTCTTTTTGATTTAAATTCTCGATGTTTTTTAGTGCAATCTTATTCAAACGGTCAATTTCCTTAAAATATTTTGTTTCAGGAAATTTTGTTATCATTCTGTCGTAAGATTTTACTGTTTTTTCAAATCTTTCTTTTTGTTTTATCAATATACTGTTTGAAGCATATTCAAAATTTGCTTTAAAAATATAATAATAAATATCTTCTTTATATTTTGAATCGGGATATTCTTTCAAACTGTTTTCTAAAGAAACAATTGCAGCATTATAATATCCGATAAGATAATATGTTTTGGCGTTTTCGAATGATTTTTTTTCGAGTTTGTATCTTAACTCATCTAAATATTTATTGCATTCTTCAATTTTTTCGCTTTTGGGATATTTATTAACAAATTTCTCAAATTCTTGAATTGCAATAAATGTGGGTTCTTGCTCGAGGCTAAATTTAGGAGCATCAAGATAATAGCAGTTTGCACTCATAAATTGTGCTTCTTCGGCATATTTTCCTTTTGGATATGTTTCAATATATTTTCTAAAATAATATCCTGCAAGAATATAATCTTTAATTTTATATTGTGTGTTGGCAAATCTGTATAATACTTCGTCGCCTTCTTCAGTCATTCTGGTAATTAAAATTATATCTTCAAACAAAATAAGTGCTTTTGCATATTTCGCTTGGTCGTAATAATCCATTGCAGCTTTAAGTTTTGTTTTAGAATCTTGAGATTTTTTAAGTTTGTAGAACTTGCAAGATTGGCCTGCCGTTGATATTAACAGTGCAAATAAACCAATAAATATTTTGTTTTTAATCATGCCGCAAAATTATAATTAAATTCGGATTTATTAAAGTGTTTAAATAAAAAATAATTATATAATATAATGTTTTGATAAATTATAATAAAACGATTATAAATAATTTGAGCAAAACTACATATTACAGGTGTAATTTTATTATAAATATTGTTAAAAAAGAAAAAACAAAATTAACAAAATCTGTTTAAATTTTTATTAATTCAAATTCGTAGCTTTCCATAACAGGGTTTGAAAGGATATTTTTACATGCTTCTTCAATTTTTTTTTCTGCTTCCGATTGCTCGTCGGCATCAATTTCCAAAGTTATATGTTTTCCGATTCTAACATTTTGAACGGTTGAATAGCCTATGTTATGCATACTTGCGGTAACTGCTTTTCCTTGCGGATCCAGAAGTGCTTTTAAAGGCATAACATCAATTTCAGCTTTGAATTTCATGTTTTTTTTATTTTTTAGAATGTAAAATGATTTTGCAAAAGTGCTATTTTTTTTAAAACCTTGCAAGAAATTGAGGTTCATCATCGTCTTTTCTTACAAATTTTTTCTGTGAAGAAAAATGCACTACATCCTGAACAACGGCAAATAAAACGTAAAGCACAATTATTAAAGGTAAAGCCAGCCATTGCATTAATATTAATAATAAGGCAGATAAAGATATAAATGCGTATTTTATTTTATTTGTTTTGGGAGATAAATTACTGAATTTTAGCGAGAACATTGGTAATTCAATAAGTAATAATATTGAAAAAAGAATTATTAACGGAAGGTAAAAATAAAATTTTTCCATCACAAATATTTGTAGTCCTAAAATTACAAATACTGCCGTAACAGGTAATTGAACATCAAATGCTTTTGAAATAAGTAATAAATCGTCCGGATTAAATTCTTTTACCAAAGGCAACGATGCAAAAAATGCAGCTGCTGCAGGTGTCGGTAAACCTAAAAAATTTACGCTTTGTCGAGTATCAATATTGAATTTTCCTAATCTTAGGGCTGATGCCATAATTAATATTGCCGGAGAAATTAAAATTAAAATATCTGTAGTTGGCAAGTTTAACGATAAATGTTCAATTTTTAATGACGATTTTAATAACTGAAATACAATAACGGCAGGAGCAATTCCAAAACTAACCAAATCGGCGAGCGAATCTAACTGTTTGCCTAATTCGGAATGTAATTTCATTTTTCTGGCGGTAAACCCGTCTAAAAAATCAAACATCATTGAAAAACCAATCAAGTATGAAGCATAAATAAGTTTTGAAGGATTTTCAAACGCATACATAATAGCAACTGTTCCCGACAATAGATTTAATAATGTTATTATGTTTGGGACAGTGAAATATTTAATTTTGTTATCTGACATTAGCAACTGATTATATACGTTTTACGAATCCAATTTTTAAAAACTGTATAAAGTTAAAATTTTAATTTAAAAACAATATGATTTGACATAAAAAATTTATTATTTTACAGTTTGTTAACTTAAGTATACAAATATAAGACCATTTTCTTTTCAATGTTAATTATTTTTTACAAAATGCAAAAATTTTTGTTAATATTTCTTCTTTTCGTATACGAAATATCTGTTTCGCAAGTAAAAATATATAGTAACGAATTTATGAATATTGGAGTTGGCGCAAGAGCTTCGGCAATGTCTAACTCTGTTTTAGCGTTTTCGGATAATTCTGAATCAGCTTTTTGGAATCCGTCCGGACTTGTTTCCTCTTCAAACATTTTTGATATTTCTTCAATGCATTCCGAATATTTTTCCGGTATTTCAAAATACGATTTTTTATCTTTTTCATATAAGCCAAACGACTCAAGTTCAATAGCTTTTTCGGCTTTAAGGCTTGGAACCGACGATATTTTAAATACTCTTGAACTTGTTGACCAGTATGGAAATATTAATTACGACAGAATTTCGAAATTTTCTGTTGCCGATTACGGTTTTTTATTTTCTTATTCCAAAAAAACAAAAATTCAAGGTTTAAATATTGGTGCAAATGCGAAATTTATTTATCGAAACCAAGGCGATTTTGCATCGGCTTACGGTTTTGGCTTTGATATTTCGGGAATATACGTTAAAGATAATTGGAAATTCGGAGCAACATTGCGTGATGCAAGTTCTACATTTAATGCATGGTTTTTCAACGAAGAACTTCTTTCGGAAACTTTCCTTATTACAGGAAACGAATTGCCCGAAAATTCTGTGGAAATTACAGCTCCTCGCCTACTTTCGGGCTTTGGAAGGTTTTTCAAATTGTCAGGCAAAATAAATTTTTATTCTGAAATTGATTTGGATTTTACTTTCGACGGAAAAAGGAACGTTTTAATAAAGAGCAATTTTTTCAATATCGACCCTCATTTAGGAATTGAAATTTCATATTTAAAAATTGTTTATTTTAGAATCGGTGTCGGAAATTTTGCAATTATTCCGGATTTTGATAAAAATGTTTTAAATGCTCAGCCAACAGCCGGAATTGGAATAAATTACAAGAATTTCAGATTGGATTATGCTCTCACAAACGTTGGAAATATTGGTGCAGCACCATATTCAAATTATTTTTCGCTGGGGTATTCTTTTGATAAATTTAATAGAAAATTGAAAGAAGATTAAAAAATATTTTTTTTCAAATAATATTTTCAAACGAATATTGAATAATTTAAACTGCTCAATCAGTTTTCTATTTCGATTAAGTTTTCTTTGCCGTTTTCCAACATTCTTGCATTAAGTTTTGTAACTATTTTTTTTCCTGTTTTTTCTTCAATTTCTTTTCGTGTATTACCTGCAATTGTGCCACCTTCTTTGGCTATTTTCTTACTTTCTTCAAAAGTTTCAGGTTGTTTTGATTTTGATATTTCGATAGTTGTAGCTTCTGCAAGCATATTAAGAACCAACTCCAAATTGGTCATATTGTCTCTCAAATTTTCTTTTTTCAAATCTTTTAATTGCTTGTATTCTTTTACTTTAAAGCCACTCCATGCTTTTGTTATTTCATCTGTATATTATATAATTGTTTTTAAAGGTCAGATAGGAACATCCTAAATAATCATTCTCTTGTGTGTGAAAAGACTAACATGGATGTTTCATCTGTTAAAATTGCAAATTCTAAACCTTCTTTAACACCTCTGTATTTCCATTCATCTGTAAGTTCTTTGCGAACTTCAATGCTTTTTACACGTTGGTTTATCCAACTTTCGGAATACCCTTTTTTCTGATAATATTCTACGGCTCTTTCTATTGTAATTTCCGGATCTTGTATTTCCTCTAATCGTTCATATCCGATTTTTGCTAACCATAATTTTATTGGTTCAGCTTTTGGTGAAGGAATACTTTGAATTAAGCGAAAAAGCGTTTCAGTATCGGCAATATCTGTTTGTCGCATTTTACAGTCAGGTGCAAGTAATTTCAACTGTCCGATTTTTTCGGACACATCACTTCCTTCTGTTTTCAGCTTTCGTTTTAAATCGCCCCAATATTTTCTCGGACGTTGCTTTCTGTTAATACTTCAATAATATCTATTACTGAAAAATACCATTTGTCTTGTTCGCTGTTCCATTGGCAACGAACTTGCTTATCTGAAAATAATTTTATAGCCGATTCTTTATTCATTTCGGGTTCATTTTATTTATAAAAATACTTATTCAGGCGTTTATCTTAAGAATATTTCTTTCAAACCCTATAAGTCAAATAGTTTGATTTCAAAAATCTACTAATGACTAATTCATATTAAAAAATATTTTTTTTCAAGCTTGTGTGAATATCTCTGATTTCTCGTTTGTTAATGTCAAGAACAATCCATTTTCTGAAAAACTCGGTTTTGAAATTTATTTTACTTTTTTCTTGATTAATAAATCCGCTTTTTTCGAGCCTTAAAAATGATTCGTTAACAAATTTATCGTCTATGTGCATAAAATTCTTTGTTAAATATTCTTTTAAAACATTTAAATCGGATTTTTGATCTTTTTCAATAATATTTGCCAATGAATAAAGAATTATTTTGTCGGTATTTTCTAAATCGTTCCAAATAACTGCAACTCCGGAACCAAAACTTCTAACCGCTGAATTTAATCTGTTTTTCACCATTTTGGGAGTAATACTTTGGGCTTTATGACTTTGAGCAAAATCATATACAGAATAAGCCAAAGCTTGGGTAAAGAAAGGATTTCCGGAAGTTAATTCGTTTATTGTTTCTTTTGCATTTTCTCTAAAAGGCAAATTTCGAGATGTTTCTAAAAGTTTATCGACTGTTCCTTTTTCAAAAGGCGTTAAAACAACTTTTATGCTTAAATCTTCAATTTTTTTGCAATGTTTTGATATTTCGCTTTCGTAATTGCTTCCGGCAGCAAAAATTAATTTCACGGGAATTTTATTTTCTGATATATATATAATTATATCTAAAATAAAATTAACAAAATCGTGTTCTGAATGTTCGTCGTTTTTTGAATTTTTGCACATAACGTCAAACTCGTCGAACAATAAAATTACTTTTCGGTTAACTTTGTTTTTCAGATTTTTAAGAAAATTTTTAAAATCTTTATTAAATGAAATATTTATTTTATCGGTGTATCTGATAATCCTTTCTTGAATTTCTTGGGCAATTTCGACGGAAGTATGTGAAATTTTATCTTGTAAATTAAAATACAATATAAGATTTTTTTCAGATTTGAATTTGTCTTGACTTCTTTTAAGAAAAGATGTTTTTCCGCTTCTTCTTTGTCCTTTTATAAAAAATGAATCCTTTTCGTCTTGCATAATAAATTGCTCAATGAGCAAAAGATCATCTTCCCTTCCAAAAAAATCGCTTCCTCTGGCGGGTTGTCCTGCAATAAAAGGATTATCGGGTATTTGATTTCTATTCATTTTTTAAATTAAGGACCCATCTTTGCTCGCAAATAAATTTCGAGAGTTTTCATAACCACAACTGTAAATTGACGACCGAGATCCATTTTTTGAACCATTTCAATCAATTTTTTTAAAGTTCGCATCGGCATATTATCGCCTCCCCAATCTTCAATTGTTTCTTTAAACATTTCTCCAAACTCAACTTTTACAGTATTTCTGTATTGTTTATCGTTTGTTATAATTTTTTTGGCATCATACATCAAAGATAACATTTTTTGTGTAAAATATGGATATCCTTGAGCAGATTTAAAACAAAGCTCAATTTCGCTTTCAGTAAACTGAAAATCAGAATCTTTCATGTATTTTTTTACAAGCTCCGAAACTTGAGTTTGTGTAAACCACTTTAAATTTAGTGCTTCAACAATCAAGCCGGAGCCTCTGTTGTCGATTCCGTTTGCGGTGAGAAGTTCCTTTATGTCGTGATTTGCTGTAAATACACAACTAAATGTTTTTGAACCTTCGTCTATTTCATCAATTTCTTGAAGTAAAGAACTTAATTTTGCCAAAAAATTTGTGGCTGTATGAATTTCTTTATATGAAATTGTTTCTATAAACGCATCAAACTCATCTATTAAGAAAACTGTAAAATATTTTCTTCTTATATAAACTTCCGTCATTGCGTTTATAAAATTCTTATAACCGTTGGCTCCTTTTTTTAATTTAAAATCGAAAAAATCTTTGAGACCTTGCCAAAGTGTGTTATAAAATTCATCTTCGTTTTCGCATCCTTGCACGTTTGCAAAAACAAATGCAACATCAAGCGATTTTTTTGTTCCGTAAGGTGTAACTTTTTCGTTAAACTCATCATTCATACTTTGAACGTGCCTAAGCAATGATGTTTTTCCGATTTGTCTTTCACCTGTAATCCAAATACTTCCTTGAGATTTTCCTCTCACGGTTTCTTTTAAAATTTTTTCTACTGCTTGTTCTCTGTTGAAAAAATCTTTTCCTCTAACGGGGCTGTTGTATACAAAAGGGTTCATTTTTATAGTGTTATCATTAAACATCTCAAAATTAAATAATTAATTTTAAAAATGGATATAAAAATGAATACTTTTTGTAAAAAGTTATTAACATTATATATTGCAAACTGTCAAAAACCTTGAAACACTCTAAATGTCAGCAGCTTGAGTTGTTTGCGAAAATTCAAAAAATCAATAAAAAATTAAAATCTTTTTGTGTAAAAATGACAATAAGGTTTTTTTCCGTTTTTAAAATAATAATCTTGATGATAATCTTCGGCTTGCCAAAAAGTGTTTGCTTTAATTATTTGTGTAGAAATTTTAAGTCCTTTGGTTTCTAATTGCTTAATAAGCATTTGGGCAATTTCTTTTTGATTATTATTTTGGTAAAAAATTGCAGATTGATATTGAACGCCAATATCGGGTCCTTGTCGGTTTGTTTGAGTTGGGTCATGAATTTCAAAAAATAATTTTGCAAGTTCTTCATAACTAACAATTAAAGGATTAAATGTAACTTTCACGGCTTCAATATGTCCGGTTTTATTGTAACAAACATCTTGGTATGAAGGATTTTCGGTATTTCCGCCAATATATCCGGATTCGGCAGAAACTACGCCTTTTTTATTTTGAAAATAATATTCAACTCCCCAAAAACATCCGCCTGCAAATATTGCAGTTTCGGTATTTTGATTAATTGCAGATATTTTCAAAGGTTCAAATTTAAGTGAAATTGAATTTACGCAATGTCTTGTATTTTTATCTGTAAAACCTTCACCTAAAAAAACATGTCCCAAATGTGCGTTGCAGTTTGCACAAACAATTTCGGTTCTTTGCCCGTCTTTATCCGGAATTCTTTTTACAGCTCCGTTAATTTCATCATCAAAACTCGGCCAACCGCATTGTGCATCAAATTTGTCGTTCGATTTATAAAGCGGTGCATCGCATCTTTTGCATAAATATGTTCCTTCATTGTCAAATTTATAAAACTCGCCGCTATATGGGGCTTCCGTTCCTTTATTAACAATAACTCGTTCTTCTTCTTTTGTTAAATTATTTAGCTTCATGTCATTTTTTTGTGAGCAACTTGAAAATCCTAAAATAAGGAAAATCAATAAAAATAAATTCTTCATAATATACTATTTTTATTTGGTCTTAATAAGACACGGTAAAAATATGAATTTAATTTAAATTGATATTGAAATTAAAAAAAAATTAATTCTAAATAAAAATTAAACTTATTTTACAAATGAGCTAACGAAAAACATTCCTAAACCCGAAGCAAAAAGCCAAATTCCGTATAATGAATGTTCCAAAAAACTGACAAGAAAAGATTTGTTATTATAATAGGTGTATGAAAAAATTAAACCTGCAACAAAAGTTAAAAGTAAAACGAATAAATTTTTATATAAAATATGAGCAAAAGAAAAAAATGCTGCACTTACAATAATTTGAATATATTTATTTTTGAAAAGAGAAGAATATCTGTGAAAAAAAAATACGCGATATGCTAAAGTCTGAGTTATTACCGAAAAAATGGGATAAAAAATACTTATAATAAGAAGAAACCACGGACGATTTCTTAATAAAAAAAACATACGGTTTTTATCGATGAAATAAATTAAAAAAACCATAGCAATTACAGAAACTGTAAAAACAAACAAAATTCTTTTTAATTCGGATTTTTCAATTTTAAATTTTTTAAATATAGATTTATCAAAAGATTTATCCTTTTTTAAAAAAATGTAAATTAAAATACCTAAAATCATTAAAATCAATAATAAAGGTATTTCTTTATAAGTAAATAAAATAAAAATCGGCATTCCGACATACAATAATATCATTTCAACATATTTTCTATAAACACTTACCATATTTTAATATTTTTTATCATAGAAATTGCATAAATTTACAGTAATAATTTTTACAAAAGCAAAATTATGATTTTGAAATTAAAATTAATATTTATTTTAATATTGATGTTTTCGGGAGCAAAAATTTTTTCTCAAAACCCTGAAGTCGACAGTATTTATAAACTATTAATAAATCATAAACTTGAAGATTCGGTAAAAATTGAATTACTGAATTCACTTGCCGATGCAGTTTACCGCCAAGATATTGATTCTGCCGAAAATATATCCGAAGAAATTTTAAAATTATCCAAAAAAATTAAATACGAAAAAGGAATTGGACACTTTCATCGCATAAAAGGTTTGTATTACAGAACAATATCCGATTTCGACAATGCACTTGACGAAAATTTAAAAGCACTTCAAATATATAAAAAAGAAAAATATGTTTCCGGTTGCGCCATTTCATACAACGATGTAGGAATCATTTTTATTTACAAAAATGATTATCAAAAAGCATTAAAATATTTTAGGAAAAGCCTTATTTTATATGAACGTTTGTATGACGAAAAAAAGACTTCTCGCGAATTTAACAATATTGCTTTAGTATACAGAGAAACAGGAAATTATGACATTTCGCTTGAATATTATTTAAAAGCCGAAAAAATTGCAGAGAAATATAATGATTTATTTATAAAATCATCTATTTACGCCAATAAAGGAGAATTATACAGTTTGTTGGAACGTCCAAAAAAATCTTTTGAAAATTATGAAAAAGCATTAAAATATAAAGAAATTTTAAACGATAAATACGGAATAATTGTAGCATGCAATAACTTGGCTGAAATATATCTTGAATTTCAAGATTATGGAAAAGCAAAAGAGTATTTTATAAAAAGTCTGAAAATTTGTATTGAAATAGGAAACGATTACGCAGCCGCACACAATTATTCCGGAATTGCCAGAATTTACGACGCTCAAAAGCAATTTGATTCTGCATTATATTATCATTTGAAAGCACTTGAAATTAGAAAAAAGATTAATGAAAAATCAGATTTGGCAATATCTTTCAACGATTTGGCAATTCATTATTCATTACAAAAATTATATTCAAAAGCTGTTTATAATGCCGAAAAATCATTAAAATACGGCACAGAAATTGGGAATGCGGAAATAATTTCTAAAGCAAATAAAACACTTTATGAAGTTTACGAAAAAAATAAAAATTTTGAAAAAGCATATTTATATTACACCGAATATAACAAACAGCTTTTTGCGAATTTGAATAATGCAAATACAAAAAAAATTACCGAACTTGAACTAAATTATTCGTTTGACAAAAAGCAAAAAGACCTTCAAATAAGTTTTCAAAACCAACATTTCAAATCCGAAAAAGAAATAAGTACTCAAAGATTAATTATTGCATTAACAGTCTTAGCCCTCATTTTTGTAGTAATAGTGGCAATAATTACTTTTTATGTGTATGTTAAAAAAAGAGAGGCGAATATAATTCTTAAAGAACAAAAAGAAGAAATTGCTATAAAAAACGAGGAACTTCATGAAATTTTAGAAGAACTTAGAAGCCAAAAGAATAAAATTGAAATTCAGCACGAGCAAATTACTTCAAGTATCAGATATGCAAAAACAATTCAAAATGATATTCTTACCAAAACAAATTTCCTTAGAGATTTTGAATTTTTCTTAATTTTTAAAAGTAAAGACATTGTTTCCGGAGATTTTTATTGGCACACATCATTTGAAAAAGATAACGAAAAATATACCTTCATTGCTGTTGCCGACAGTACCGGACACGGCGTTCCCGGAGCTTTTCTGTCAATAATCGGACACAGACTTTTAGACGAAATAATTAAAGAAAAGAAAATTTATGATCTTTCAGAAATTCTTTTGGGAATGGACAATTCTGTAATATCTCTTCTAAACCAAAAAGAAACAGACAATACAGACGGAATGGAAATTGGCCTTTTAAAAATTATTGAATCAAAAAACAAAATAAATATAGAATTTGCGGGCGCTCATCGTTCAATACTTTTTTATGATTCTGAAAACAATAAAGTATCAAAAATTAAAGGCGATATAAATTCAATAGGCGGTTTTATTAAAGCTCAAAACTTCCTTCAGTATACAATTCACGATATTCCTGCGAAAACAAATGATATAATTTACTTAACAACCGACGGTTTTGTAGACCAAAATAATTCTAAAAGAAAAAAATTCGGTGCCAAAAATTTTATTGAATTAATTGCAAAAATTGCATCTTTGTCATTAGAAAAACAAAAAAATGTTTTAGAAAATACTTTTGAAACTTATATTGAAAACACTACACAAAGAGACGATATTACAATTTTAGCAATTAAATTTTAATAAAAATTATGAATAAAAAATACATTGATTTACGCTCGGATACAGTAACAAAACCAAGCGATGAAATGCGAAAAGCTATGTTTGAAGCCGAAGTTGGCGACGATGTTTCGCAAGAAGACCCAACCGTTAACAAACTCGAAAAACTTGCTGCCGAAATTCTCGGAAAAGAAGCAGCAATTCTGGTTCCTTCCGGAACATTCGGAAATCAACTCGCACTTTTTACACATTGCGAAAGAGGAACAGAAGTAATTTTGTCGGAAGATTCGCATATTGTTCAGCACGAAGCGGGCGCTGCGTCAATGATAGCTTCGGTTCAGCTGAGAACCGTAAAAGGAAAAAAAGATTATTATGTGTGGGACGAAATTGATGAAAAAGTTAGAAAAAAAGAAGATATTCATTATCCGAAAACAAGTTTAATTGTAACACAAAATTCTCTCGGAAACGGAAGCGTTATGCCGCTTGACGAAATGATGAATATAAAAAAAAATGCCGAAAAATATAATATTCCGGTTCATATCGACGGTGCAAGAATTTTTAACGCTGCCGCATATTTAAAAACCGATGTTAAAGAAATTGCTGCATGCGGCGATTCAATTATGTTTTGCTTATCAAAAGGATTAGGCTCTCCAATAGGTTCGATGCTTGCAGGAACAAAAGAATTTATTGATAAAGCAAGAAAAAAACGCAAAATTATGGGCGGCGGAATGCGACAAGCCGGAATTATTGCAGCTCCGGGAATTATTGCAATTACAAAAATGACAAAACGCCTTGAAGAAGACCACAAAAAAGCAAAAATGCTTGCTGAAGAATTTGCTAAATATGACATTTTTGATATAAATCCGGAAAATATTCATACAAATATTTTCTATTTAAAATTTAAAGGCGATAAAATTAAATTTTCGGAAAAATTTTTTGAACAACTCGAAAAAAACAATATTCTTGTTTATCCGCCAAGAAACGGAGGCGAAATAAGATTTGTAACACATTTAGATGTAAGTTTTGAAGATATAGAAAATATTATTAAACTTATTCCGGAAATGACAGCAAAATTGTAAAGCAATTAATTTAAAAAGTAAAGAAACTGTTTAAAAATAGCGAAGCATTTAATAAATTAAAATCAGTCTACAGTCTTCAGTCATCAGTCTACAGTCTACAGTCTTCAGTCATCAGTCTACAGTCTTCAGTTCGCAGTCATCAGTCTACAGTCTTCAGTCATCAGTCTACAGTCTTCAGTTCGCAGTCTTCAGTAAAAAATTAATAATTACTGAATACTGCATACTGAGAACTGTGGACTGAAAACAAAATAGATAATCACTTAATAATTT
>DZBS01000146.1 GCA_022729995.1 Draconibacterium orientale
AGATAGGAACATCCCAAATATTCATTCGGTTGTGTGTCGAGAGATATACATGGATGTTTCATTTAATCTTTATAGGTTTTAGAAATCAAATCTAAATCTTGCTCTAATTCCAATATCCGAAACGTTAGGATTATTGAGATAAGTCAAACGTTTAACTACGTCAACTCTAAAAAATTTAAAAATATTTTCAACTCCCACACTAATTTCAACGTATGGCTCTTTTTCGAGAGTAAACGTAATTGGATTTCCTTCATAATCGACAGGAAATTTGAATAAATCATTATCGTAATTTGGGTTATTTGTATTACTTAAAGTGCCGTAGAGTATTTTTCCGGAAGCTACTTCTCTTAGTTTTAGTTTTTTTAGAATCGGTATTTTATTAAAAATAAATCCGTTAAAATGATGATCAACATTTAAAGAAATATATTCATCACTCACAAATTCGAGAAAGTTCATTAAGTTATATGAAGCTAACTGATAGGCATAAGTTTGGTTTGCTCTGTGCATGTATAAAAGCGGATATGAAACTTCGCCAAAAATTTTTCCGGCTTCAAAAATCATATCAGTATATCCTAATATTCCGGGATAAAATCGTTTGTAAATATTTATTTTCAAATTTTGATAATTATAATTGTTTCCCAATGTTTTTAAGCCAACGTTGTAATATAAATTAAGAATTGGATATTTATTTGTCATTGGAGTTCGATATTGTTTTCCCTGATAAAATTTTTCTTGCGGTGCAAAACGCAGATTCAAATATATTTCAGAAATATTAATATATTGGTTATCAGAGCTTAAAATGTCTGTATCATTAGTATTAAAATTTATTGAGCCGGCAGGTTCTTGTTTTGTGAAGCTGTATCCGAATGTGTATGAAAAGTGGTTTTCAAACTCGCTGAGATGTTCAATTTTAATGGTTTGGTCATAAAATAATTTATCATTTACTCCTCTTTTTATTGATAATAAAATATTATCTTCTTGAATAAATTGCAGTTCTTGACCGGGAATTTTAGTTTCGTTCTGTAAACTAAGCTTTAAGTATTTTACCGGAAAATGGTATATTGTATTTTTTGTTAATGAGTATGTTGTTCCAATATAGTATTTGAATTGTTTATCTAAAAAACCATAAGCTAAGTATGTGTCAAAATTAATTTTTTCACTGAATTTTGGAGTTGTTCTTCCTCCAAATCTTAATCTGTTTCCTTCAATAGGGTTATAACTGTAAAAAGTATTTACAGGTCCGATTTCAAATTTTCCCAAATCTTTGTAACCTGCAATAACAAGAACGAGCATATCCATAGTTTTTTTAAATGCCGGAATTGTTTTTATGCTGTCGGTAATTGTATATATACCTTTTTCGGATTTGCTGAGTTCTTGTGGTCTGTTGGTTTCCCAAAATTCATTATTTTTTTCATATACATCTTCTAATTGCAATATTTTTGTTTCTTCAAAAATTGAATCGGGAATTATTTTATTAATTAAGTAATTGTTATAAATAACTTTACGTTGTCCAAAAATTCCCATACTATTTTTTGAAACACCAAAATCTATAGTAATTTCATCAGATTTTATAAATCGACCAAAATCTTGGATGTATTCAAATTCTTGAATAATGCTTACGTCTTTAACCCAATTCTGGTTAATATTTTTATTTACAGACATATCTACTTTTTTTACAGCAAAGCTTCCGTCTAAAGTAATGTATAGAAATCCGTTAAATAACATGTCGGTATTGTTCCTTGGAGAAAAGAATAGTTTTACACAATTCTCTCCGTCAATAAATGTTGTGTCTTGAATGTAGTATTTGTAAAATTTAGTGGCTGAATTTGCAATCGGACTAAGAAAAATATTTGTAACAAATGTAACTGTGTTATCATAAATATTTATATTCTGATACATATAATTCAAATATTCCGACATGCCTTGGTTATTTACATAGCCGTCGAAACTTACCATTTTATCAGCATTTATAATTTCTTTTGATTTTTCAGGATTTTTTTGGTAGTAGTAATTGCTTAGTGTTTCTTTCATATAAATAGGTAAAATTTTTGCGCCCTCTAATTTGGTAGTATCTATATTTTCAAAAATGAAAGAAAACTTTTTTAACGACTTGCGATTCATGAATTTTTCACTCAAATTGCTAAGAGCAAATTGTGTTTTATCATATTTTTTATATTCCAAATAATCAAAATTTTTATTACTGTTAATGTCTTTATTTTTAACTACGTTATTAATAATTTCAACAGCCGGATTGTCTTTGTTTCTGTAATTGTTTTTTCCGGGATTTACAACAATTTCATTGAGTTTTGTATTTTGAGCTTCAAGAAGAATTTTAAGTTCTTGGGTTTTACCCGGAATAATATTAACTTCAAGCGGTTCGTAACTAACTGAGGTAATTTTAATTTTTTTAATACCGGTATTATTTGTTAAAATAAAATATCCGTTGTTATCGGAATATGTTCCGTTTTTTGAGTTGTAAAATACAATACTTGCATAAGGCACAGCTTTCTTAGTAATTGCGTCAATAATGTAACCTTTCACAATAGTTTGGTTGGTAACTTGTCCTTTAATTATTAAAGGCAGATATAATATAATTGATAAGAATAAAATTCGTGAATAATTTTTTATTGATTTCATGTGTTTATATTTTAAATTTTTAGGGTTACATAGGAACATCCTAAATAATCATTCTCTTGTTTGTTGTTAGACTTACATGGATGTTTCATCTGTTTATATTTAATTGATTTTAAATGTCAGATAGGAACATCCTAAATAATCATTCTTCTGTGTATTGCAAGACTTACATGGATGTTTCATTTCTTAATTTTAATTAGTTACTAATTTGTTAATTGAAATTGTGTATTCCCCAAATTCTTTGAGTTTGATTAAATTAGTTTTAGTCGGTTTTTTTAAAAACCCAATTTTTTTGAAGAGTATAATTAAATACAAGTGAAACTGTTAAATCAACAATAATTCTACTAATTTTGTAGTCTACATTAAAATAATTTGTAACAATATAAGTTCCTATATCTTTCATGAAAATGCTGTTTAAAACAACAATTACAAATCTTAATATTTGTTTATCGGTTGTATATTTATACGAAATTTCTCTTGAAATAAACGACCATTTTTTATTTAAACTAAAATTAATAACAGAGCCTATAATTCCTCCGATAACAATAGAAACAGTGTAATGAAAATGAAATACTTCGGTAAAAAAAATCATTGTCAAATAATCAATAATTCCTCCAATAAAAGCCGAAACTTGAGCTTTACCGAAAATTTTAATTTTTTTAATTGTTTTCATTTAATTTTAGCTTTTCAATTTTGTCGAGTTCGTCGGATTGTTTTAGCAAAGTTCTGAAATTAAATATGTTTGATATTATTAATCCGATAACCGCAATTATTCCTATATAATTAATTAGACCTGTTACAATAACTTCCGAAATTAATATTAGCGAAATGATAATTCTTACTTCTGTGGGTCCGAAAAGACCAGAGTCGATAGAATATTTTCCGGTAATTTTATATCTTAATATTGCAGTAATCATTTCCCATCCGTATAAAACTATAAATGTGTATCCAACCCAAATAAATTTATTCTCAACATAAAAAATGAATCCTAAACCGATAAATATTGTTCCAATCCAATCTGTGGTTAAATCAAGTGTGAAACCGTACCATTTACGTGCTTTGTTTCTGTAATATGCAATTCTTCCGTCAAGCGAATCTCCAAACCAGCTTATTATAAATCCCGGAATTCCAATCAAAAGAAATAATTTATTAAAATTTGCAGCCAATAAAAAACTCAGAAAAACCAAAATGTTACCAAAAAAGCCTATTGCAGTGAGTATATCAGAACTAACCCAAGCCGGAATACGCTGAACTAAAAATGCAATAGCTTTTTGTTCATACTTCCTAAGCATATTTGTTCTTTCTCTTCCTGTTGAAATTGTTTTAATTATTTCATTATTAGTTATATTGCTTTTCATAATTTTTCAAAAATTAAATTGATAATAATTCATTTTTTTCCGTTTTCAGCCATTTGTTTTTTTTATACCAAATTATAGTTTGGTTCATTCCGTTTTCAAGATTAAATTCCGGTTTGAAATTAAAATCCGAAATAAGAGGTTCTATATCGCAGTTCCAATTTTCGGCAGTAATTTCAGATATTTTATCAAACCTTAGTAAAGAAGGTTTTTTTGAAATTAGAGCAATTAATTCTGAAACTTTTGCTATTATTTTAGCAAGCGGAATTGGTATAATAATATGAATTTGCTTCTTTTTCAAATGACGTGAAACAGAATTATTGAAATCTAAATTGCTGTATAAATTACCGTCGGCAGCAAAATAAGATTTGTTAATATGTAATGATTCAATTGCGTTAAATATCAGTGATGTTAAATCTTTTACATAAATAAAAGTTAATGTTTGAGAGTGTTTTCCAATTTTTAAATCAATACCGATATTTTGAAGTTTAATTGTTTGTAAAAAGTCTTTATCTCCGGGTCCGTAAACTGCTGTAGGTCGAAAAATAATGTAAGGTATTTTTGATTTTTTAATAATATATTGTTCTGCTGCAAGTTTACTTTTCCCGTATTCTGTTATTGGTTTAGGAATGCTGTTTTCCGATATTAATTTATTTTTTTTCGCCGGTCCAAAAGCTGCAAGGCTGCTTATGTAAATAAATTTTGCAGGAACTTTATTCATTTCTTTAAGCGATTCGATAAATCGTTTGGTGTTTTGAAAATTGCCGTTATAAAATTCTTTATTTTTCATTGTTTTGGTAACTCCGGCATTATGAATAATATAACTGAATTGGGGCATTTTCGATATTTTTTGATTTATATCTTTTGTATCGGCAAAATCAATTATTATTATGCGAATATTTTTAGTTAGAAGAATATCAATATTTGAAGATTTTCTAACAATTGCATAAACGGTGTAGTTTCTTTTAATAGCTTCGTCCACCAAAAAATTTCCTATAAAACCGTTAGCTCCCGTAATCAATATATTTTTAGTCTCTTTCATTATAAAATTATTTGGTTTATAAATTTTTGCAGTAAGACCTTCGCCTAAGATGTTGCCTGTGTTCAAAATCTTGAAACATTAAATAAGCAGCCGGATTATTTTCTAAAGCATGGCTCGAAATTGCCGTTTTAATGTTATTGTCAATATAAGCCTGCATCATTTCTGCAAAAAATATTGATGGAATTCCTTTGTTTTGATATTGAGGTTTAACTCCTTGCAAAAGCATATCAACAGTATCATTTTTTCGGAGCGCTTTTAAAATATGAATAAATCCTGTGGGGAAAAGTTTTCCTTTTGCTTTAATTAATGCCTTTGACAGTGAAAAGATAGAAATTCCAAAACCGACTACATCGTCATCTTTATCTAATACAAAGCAAACATATTTTGGGTTTATCAGTGAAAAATACTGTTTTGTATATGCAATTATTTGCTTTTCTGTTAAAGGAACAAATTCATGTAAATTTTCAAATGATTCATTTAGTGTTTTGAACATTTTTTTGGAATATGGAAGAATATCTTTGGGTTTATTCGCTTTTAAAACTTTTAATCCGTATTTTTCTTTCACAATATTAGAAATTCGAATAATTTTTTCGGGCACTTTATCGGGCACTTTCATCTCAAATTGTAGCCAGTCTGCTTCTTTAGTGTATCCAAGTTTTTCGAGATGAACCGGATAATAAGGATAATTGTATAATACAGCTTGTGTTCCTATTTCGTTAAACCCGTCAACAAGCATACCTTCCAAATCCAAATCGGTAAACCCGAACGGACCGTGAACATGTAGCATTCCTTTTTCTTTTGCCCAATTTTCTGCTGTTTTAATAAGCAATTCGGAAATTTCATAGTTATCAATAAAATCAATCCACCCAAAACGAGCATTTTTTGTATTTCGTATTTCGTTAGATTTGTGATTAATTAAAGCAGCAATTCTCCCAACAATTTTTTTTTCGCTATATACAAGCCAGAAATCAGCATCACAATAATCAAATGCAGGATTCTTCTTTTTATCGAGAATTCCCATTTCTATAGAATGTAATGGAGTTACTCTAAATTTGTTTCCTTTATATAGAATGTCAGGAAACTTAATGAAATCTCTTAACTCGGAATTTGTTTCTACGATTTTTACAGATATCATAATGACGAGTTTATAATTGAATGACTATTTAATTGTAAATTTACTTGTTTGGCCGCTTTTACCATTTTACTAATTGCAATATCAATTTGTTCTTTTGAATGTGTTGCCATTAATGAAAATCTTATTAGCGAGTTTTCGCTGCTTGTAGCCGGCGACACAACCGGATTTACAAATACACCATTTTCGTGCAAGGTTTTTGTGAATTTAAATGTTTTGATATCGTCTCTTATATATATCGGGATAATTGGAGTTTCTGTATTACCAACATCAAATCCGTGAGTTTTAAATTGACTGATTGCATAATAAGTTAAATCCCAAAGTTTATTAATCCTTTCAGGTTCTTTTTGAATAATTTCAAGTGCTGCCAAAACACCGGCCGTTGAAGCAGGAGTCATGCTCGCACTAAACATAAGCGAACGGGCGTTATGTTTTAAGAATTCAATAATAGGTTTGTTTGCGGCAATAAATCCTCCCATTGTACCAAATGATTTACTAAAAGTTCCCATAATTAAATCTACGTCATTTTGCATTTCGCATTGGTTAACAAGTCCTCCCCCGCTTTTTCCTAAAACACCCAAACTGTGGGCTTCGTCTACCATTATTGATGCGTTATATCTCTTTGCAAGTCCTACAATTTCCGGTAATTTTGCAATGTCACCTTCCATGCTAAAAACAGCGTCTACGACAATTAATTTTATTTCATCGTATGGTAATTTCCCGAGAATTTGTTCTAAAGAACTCATGTCGTTATGCCTAAATTTTAATTGCTTGGCAAATGAAAGTCTTGAACCGTCTATTATTGAAGCGTGATCTAACTCATCAAGAATCAGATAATCGTTTCTTCCTACAATGGCAGAAACTGTTCCAAGATTTGTTTGGTAACCTGTTGAGAATATAAGAGCGTCTTCTTTTCCTACAAATTTTGCTAATTTTTCTTCCAATTCAATATGAATATCTAATGTTCCGTTAAGGAATCTTGAGCCTACACAACCTGAACCGTATTTTTCAATTGCTTTGAGTGAAGCTTCTTTAATTTTAGGATGTCCGGTTAAGCCTAAGTAACTGTTTGAACCAAACATCAACATTTTTTTTCCTTTAATAACAACTTCTGTGTCTTGCTCAGATTCAATAGCTTTGAAGTATGGATACAATCCCAATTCCTTAATTAGTTGAGGTTTTTCGTTAAAACCTTTAGCCCTTGTGTAAATAGTATTTGCCATGATTATTTATTTTAAAATATTTATCTTTAAAAAAGGTTTAAATTATCAGTCCTCAATACGTGTTCGTTTTAGCTTTTCCTTTATTCTGTCCACAACATAATACATCATCGGCACCAGAAACACTGTGATTATCAGCGAGGAAAGCAAGCC
>DZBS01000147.1 GCA_022729995.1 Draconibacterium orientale
TAAATAATATATATAAATGATTAAATCAATTTTATACAAAAGCATTTTTATTCAATTTTTAATAATTATAAATAACGTTTGTGTCTCGCAAAATATTGATTTTGTAATTAATAATGAACAAATTTCATTTATAAGCTTTGTGGAATCTTATCCGGATAATCAAAATAAGAACAAAAAAAAATTGGTTAATAAAATTTCAAATGTAATTGTTGGCGAAAAAATTAACGACTTAAATAAACCGATAAGCATTTATGCCGAAAACATAAATGAATATTATATAAATTCACAAGGAAACCAATCTGTTATATTCGTAAAAAACAAAGTGGGTGAAATGCCCCGCATTTTAAAAAAAGAGCAAAATTCATTTTTCGAACTCGTAGGAATTTCAAAATTCGTAAATAACAGTTTTTTGGTAACAGATTCCTATTCAAACAAGCTTTTCATAGTTTCAAAAGATAAAAAAAACATTAAGTTGTTAAACGATTCACTTGCGTTAAATCACCCTACAGGAATAGCATTTTCGCCAACAAGCGAAGAAATTTATGTTGTTCAAACAGGTTCGCACAAAATTACGGTGCTTGATAAAAGCGGAAAAATAATAAGAGAAATAGGCTCGAGAGGTATAGATGAAGGGAAATTTAATTATCCTACATTTATTTGCATCGACAATTTAGGCATTATATATGTTGTGGATTCTATGAATTTTCGAATTCAAATTTTTAACTCCAAAGGAGAATTTATAAATGCTTTTGGAGAAGAAGGTGATGCTTCGGGCTATTTTGCCAGACCAAAAGGAATTGCCGTTGATTCGTTTGGAAATATATATGTTGCAGATGCTCTTTTTAACACAATTCAAATTTTTGACAAAAAAGGAAATTTTTTGTTCAATTTTGGAGAAAAAGGAAATGCCGACGGACAATTTTTTATGCCTGCAGGAATATTTATTGATAAAGAAAATTATTTGTATGTTGCAGACAGTTATAATTCAAGAGTTCAAATATTTAAAATAAATAAAGCAAAATAAAATGAAACCTAATTTATTGATTATTTTTTTTCTGCTTAACTTTTATATTTCAAAATCACAATCAATAATAAATACTGTTCATAATATGTCAGTCAGCGGTTTTGGCGACATAAAATCAAGCAATGAAAGTGAAATATGTATTTTTTGCCACACAACACATCAAAGCGACCCGAAAACTCCAATGTGGAACAGAAACACAAAAGGTGTAAGCTATATTCTCTATAACAGCTCAACATTAACTGCAACTGCCGGACAACCGGACGGCTCGTCGATATTGTGTCTTTCGTGTCATGACGGAACAATTGCTCCGGGAAATATAAAAAGCAGAAAATCTGAAATTGATTTCGGAATGAGTAAAAGGTCTTTCAAATCGAGCAAATCAAATCTTACAACCGATTTGTCCGACGACCATATTATTTCAATAATGTATAACTCTTCATTAGCCTTTTCCGACGGACAAATAAAAGAACCTTCATCTTTAAATTCCGGCGTAAAATTGGAAAATGAAAAAATTCAATGCACTTCTTGTCATAATCCTCATAAAAACACTTATGAAAAATTTCTTGTTGCTTCAACAAAATATTCTGAATTGTGCTTAAACTGCCACAACAGAAATTATTGGGAAACATCTATTCACAATACATCACAAGCAAAATGGAACAATAAAGGAACAAGCCCTTGGAAAGATTCAAAATATATAACAGTTTCTGAAAATGCTTGCGAAAACTGCCATACAGCTCATAACGCAAGTTCCGAAGAATATCTTTTATTATCAAAAACAGAAGAAAGTAATTGCTTCTCGTGTCATAACGGAAATGTAGATTCAAAAAATATTCAACAACAAATTAATAAGCCTTATTCACATAATGTTTACGGATATTATTTAAATCATAAACCAAACGAAAATTTACCTGTTACCGATAAACATGTTGAATGTCAAGATTGTCATAATCCGCATTCTTCAAAAACAAACAAAGCAGATGCTCCATATTTGAACGGAGCAAATTTTGGAACAACAGGAATTGATATAAACGGAAATGAAGTTAAAACCGCTGTTTATGAATATGAAATTTGTTTTAAATGCCATGCGGACAGTCCGAATAAAAGTAACAACAATATCAGCAGACAAATAGACCAAACCAATGTCAGATTGGAATTTAACACCTCAAATCCGTCGTACCATCCTATTGCAAGTTCAGGAAAAAATCCTACAATTTCCGGATTGATATATCCGATGAATGAATCGAGCATAATTTATTGCACTTCATGCCATGCAAGTAACGGAGAAAATTCGCCTGCAGGACCTCACGGCTCAATTTACCCAAACATAATGAAATATAATTATTCAACAACAGATAACACACCCGAATCTTATAATTCTTACGAACTTTGCTACAAATGCCACGACAGAAACACAATAATTTACGGTGAAACGAATAACTTTCAAAAATTAGTTCACAAAAAACATATTGTAGATTTAAAAACACCTTGCAGCGTTTGCCACGACCCTCACGGAATTAGCTATTTGCAAGGAAATTCGACTAACAATTCCGGGTTAATAAATTTTGATATAAATGTCGTTTCACCTTCAAACGGAAATCTAAAATATGAAAAAACAGGTAATTACAGAGGAAGTTGTTATTTAACTTGCCACGGAAAAACGCATAACCCAAAATCTTACAACTAATAAAATGTTTTCATTCAAATCAAGAATACTTGTTGCTTTTATTATTGCCGTATCAATAATTTCATCTTTTGCATTTTATATGTACAGCAGTTACTTAAGCAAAAGGATTTACAAAAAAACCGAACAAAACACATTGATAATTCTTGATTTATTGAACGAAGCAGGAAGAATAGCTTCAACAAAACACAACAATAATTCATTTCCTAATTTGATAAAAAAAATACAAAGCAATGAACATGTCAAAAATGCCTATTTTTTAGATTCAGAAGGAATAATAAAATATAATGACAAACAAAATTCTTCGGGAGACAACACAATTTTTTTAAAACAAATAAAAAAGATAACAAACGATGTAACCATTGAGAACTTTGAAACAAACGGAAACCATTATTCACGAGCATTTATTAAAATAAACAACAAGCACAATTGCTTCTCTTGTCATTCGTCCGAAAGTAAAGTTTTGGGGTATATTGTGTATGAATTTTCAATTAACCAATCTAAAGAAAACCTTAACTTTACAAGAAGATTCAGTATAATATTTACAGTTTTAATGATATTAATTCTTGGCGGAATTGTTGCATTTTTACATTATCGAATTGTAAAAAAATCATTGTCGAATTTTCAAAAAACAATAAACGTAATTTCTAAAGGAGATTACAGCGAAAGAGTAGAAATTCCTTACACAAAAGAACTTGGCGAATTAGGAATTTCTTTTAACAAAATGATTGATAAATTTCAAGACACAAAAAACCAATTGTATATGTGTCATAAAAAAGAACTTGAAGATAAACAAAAACTTGCAACAATCGGAGAAATGTCGGCAAGACTTGCTCACGAAATTAGAAACCCAATAACCGGAATTGCAAACGCAATAGAAATAATAGTTGAAGAGACTAATAATGTGCATGATAAAGCTATTTTAGAAGAAATAAAACGCCAAGCAAACAGAGTAAATAATGCTATCACAAATCTTTTAAAATACTCAAAATCGCCAAAGTTAAACATAGAAAAAAATAATATTAATAATTTGATAAAATCAATAATATTTTTCTTTGAAAGTCAAGCATTACACAAAGAAATTAAATTCAAATCGGATTTATCGGAAGCAATTCCCGATTTTTATTTCGACAACGAACAAATAGAAAATTGCATTTTAAATATCAGTTTAAACTCAATGCAAGCAATTAAAAAGAAGGGTTTTATAAAATATTCAACAGAAATATTAAAAAAAGAACAATTAGTTAATATCACAATTATTGATGACGGAATAGGAATTCCGGAAGAAAATTTAAAAGACATTTTCAAACCGTTTTTTACCACAAAAACCGAAGGAACAGGATTGGGATTAGCAATTACAAAAGATATAATTGAAAAGCACGGCGGAAAAATCGAAATAAACAGTATTGAAAAAAAGAGCACAACAATTAATATTTATTTGCCTTTAAATCAATAAAATAATCACTTTATGAAGCATTTAAAACTACTTGTAATTGACGATGAAAAACTGATAAGGTGGTCGTTTGAGAAGAAATTAAACTCAAAAAACAGGAAAATATTTACAGCTGAAACTGCCGAAGAAGGAATAAAAATATTTGAAAAAGAAAGACCCAATATAGTTTTTCTCGACAATAAATTGCCCAAAATGCAAGGTCTTGAGGCAATATCAAAAATTAAAGCAATAGATGAAGATGCCGTAATAGTTTTTATGACAGCCTATGAATCTGTTGAAACAGCAGTGAAAGCTATTAAAAACGGTGCTTACGAATATATTAACAAACCTTTTTCTTTTGAAGAAATTAACATAATAATTGAAAATATAATTGCAAAATTCAACACCGAAAATCAAATTCAACTTCTTAAAAGAGAACAAAAAGATACCGTAACTTTCGAAAATATTATAGGTTCATCACCCGAAATTCAAAAAATTATTGAAATTTCAAAAAAAATTGCAAGAACAGAAACAACAACAATATTGCTTTTGGGCGAAAGCGGAACAGGAAAAGACATGTTTTCGAGAGCTATTCACAACGAAAGCAACAGAAAAGATAAACCTTTTGTTACAATAAATTGCTCTTCATTACCCGAAACATTGCTCGAAAGTGAATTATTCGGATATGAAAAAGGTGCATTTACCGATGCTCAAAAACAAAAAAAAGGATTATTTGAAGTGGCCGAAAACGGAACTGTTTTTTTAGACGAAATTGGTGAAATAAATCACGCAACCCAACTTAAACTTCTTAATGTTTTAGAAAACAGAAATATTAGAAGACTTGGCGGAACTGTTGATATTCCGGTGGATATAAGAATTATTGCTGCAACAAATAAAGACCTTAAAAAGTCTGTTGACGAAAAAGTTTTTAGAGAAGATTTATATTACAGACTTAAAGTTTTTCAAATTACAATTCCGGCATTAAAAGAGCATAAACAAGATATTCCTGAACTAATTAATTTTTTTATAAAACAATTCAATAATCAATTTAGAAAGAATATCGAAAAAATTACTCCGGAAGCACTAAATTTAATGAAAAATTATAATTGGCCCGGAAACATCAGAGAATTAAGAAATGTTGTTGAAAGAGCTGTTATTTTGGAATCTTCCGATATATTAATTGAAGAAAATTTACCAAGAGAAGTTAGAGATATTAAAGAAGAAATCAAAGGATTAAATCCATATAATTTCGATATTCCCGAAATAGGTTTCTCTTTGGAAGAAATGGAAAAATCCATTATTAAACAAGCACTTGAAAAAGCAAATTATAATCAAACAAAAGCATCAAAAATCTTAAATATTTCAAGAGATACATTAAGATATAAACAAAAAAAGCACAACTTATAAAGAATGGGTTATTTAACCCGAATCATTCGGGGCATATAACCCTTTTTTAAGTCTTCAAATAAAAAAAATTACAAAAATTATCAATATCTCGATATTTTTTTTTTACCAACAAATTTTCCTAATGTTTTTAAACATCAATGAAATACAATTCAGTTGAAACTTCAATTTTAGATTTTAAATAAATAAAGCCAAAACTGCCGATAAACCTAATTAATCATTATCAATATTTTTGATAGAATAAAACTTTTTCATAAAAATAAAATATTTAAACAAATCTTCTAAATTTTTATGTGCCTTACATTGGCTTGTAATTTGCCCTTTTTTTTGAAATTATAATTTAAAAAACACAAATTATGAAAAAATTCACTTTTACACTTACAGTCATTTTGATTTTCCTATTCAACCAAGGATTCTCACAATTAGCTACATCAGCTCACGATTTTACTAACGGCGACGCATGGAATACCAACACATCAAACAAAATGTGCGGTGTTTGCCATACTCCTCACAATGCAAATACTTCTGTAGCCGAAGCACCGCTTTGGAATCACGCATTAAGTGCAGTTGCAACCTACACACTTTACGGAACAGGATCTGCAACTCTTGATGCAACTATAAATCAACCTTCATCTGTTTCAAAACTTTGTCTTGCTTGCCATGACGGAACTGTTGCTTTAGATAACGGTCCTTTGTCAAATGCAACTATGATTGGAACTGTTAGCGCATCTTCAAACGTTGGAACAGATTTGAGCGGAGATCACCCTATTTCATTCACATACAACGATGCTTTAGCAACTGCAGACGGCGGACTTCATCCAACAACTACAACTGTTAGTGGAATGGGTGGAATGATTAATGCAGACATGCTTTTTGGTGCAGGAAATGATCAAATGGAATGTTCTTCTTGCCACGATGTTCACAACAGTGCAAACATTGCAGGATTACTTCTAAAGACAAACACAAACAGCGAATTATGCCTAACTTGTCATGACAAATAGTAGACTTTTGCCTGTTTATTAATAAATAAAGGCGGTTATTATCGCCTTTATTTATTAGCTTAAATTTTAATAAATTGATGACTGTAAAATAACCTATAATGTTAAAAACTGTTTTAAGTAAATATATATTTTTATCTATATATATCATTATTACATTTGGTTCTTGCAAAATCCAAAAACAAAATAACAACTCGGCCGATAATTATATTATTTATCCGCCACCGCCGGATACTGCAAGAGTTCAATATCTCACTTCAATATCTTCCTCTGCCGACATTGAAGGAAAACAATCAAAATTTAGCAAATTTGTTCTTGGTGAACAAACTCCGCTAACAATTTCAAAACCTTACGGTATCGAAATCCGATTCGGTAAAATATATCTCTGCGATGCAGGCGCAAGGCTAATTGTTATTATAGATTTAGAACAACAGAAATTCTTATACTTTATTCCGGAAGGAAAAGGTCAACTTAAAAAACCTATAAATTGTTATGTAGACGAAAAAGGTTATTTATATGTTGCCGATATTGAAAGAAAGCAAATTGTTATTTTTGATAAAGACGGAAAATATGTTAATGCTGTTGGTGAAAAAGAAAATTTTAAACCTTCAGATGTTTTTGTTTCCGATAATAAAATTTGGGTTTGCAATTTAGCCGATAATAAAATAAATGTTTTTAACAATGAAGGAGATTATGAATTGATAAATTCATTTCCTAATTCTGAAAAAACAGATGATGATTTTCTGTTTTCTCCGGTAAATTTCCAAGTTACTAACGATAAAGTATATGTGAGTGATTTTGGAGGTTTTAAAACAA
>DZBS01000037.1:0-22407 GCA_022729995.1 Draconibacterium orientale
TATAACAAAAAAAGCTCAAGAAATTTCTTGAGCTTTTTTGCTGACCTACCAGGACTCGAACCTAGAACGACTGGACCAAAACCAGATGTGTTACCATTACACCATAGGTCAAAATTGCGGTGCAAAGATATAAAAAAAAGTATTCGTGCAAAATAATTGTAATTTTTTTTTAAGCTTGTATTAAATTTTTATTCCCATTACCAAAATATCATCTACTTGTAGGTAAGTATTCCCCGAATAATCTTTGTGTAACATCCAATTATCAAGGTAATCAGATAAAAATTGATTTTGCTCGGATAAAGGTTTTTTATGGATTTCAAGCATTATTTGTTTGAAATTTTTAATAAGTAATTTTCTTCCGTGTTGACCTCCGAATTGATCTTGATATCCGTCTGAATATGTGTAAATAATATCTCCTTTTTGTAAATCTATAATATTATTTGTAAAAGGAAATTCTTTGTGATGAACTCCAATAGGCATTTTATCGGCCGGCAAATCAATTATTTGATTATGTCTAACTAATGTAGCCGAATTATTGGCGGCTGCAAATTCCAATTTTAGAGTTTCAAAATTTATGAAAAGCAATGTAATATCCATTCCGTCTTTTTGCTCAAAAGTTTTGCCTGTTTGATTAAGAGCTTTTTTAACTCTTTTACGAAGTTTTTCAAGAATTTTTGCGGGAGAATCGGTATTGTTTTTTGTTATTATTTCATTTAAGAACGAAATACCGAGCATACTCATAAATGCTCCCGGAACGCCGTGTCCGGTGCAATCTGCAGTTGCAACAACAGTGTAATTATTAATTTGTTTCGACCAAAAAAAATCTCCGCTAATTATATCTTTTGGTTTGTAAAGAATAAAATACTCGTCAAGATTGCTTGTTAGCACATTGGTTTTCGGGAGAATTGCCTTTTGAATTCGTCGAGCATATAAAATACTGTTGGTAATTTCACTGTTTTTTCTTTCTATTTCAATTTTTTGAATTTCAATTTTATCCTGAATATTTTTTCTTTCTGTAATATCGTGAATAATTTCTATTGCACCGGAATATTCACCTTTTGAATCGTAAAATGCTGTTGCGGTTCCTATTAAAAATCGTTTTTCTCCTTTTAATGACGGAACAAATGTTTCGGCTTTTAAAACATTTCCTGTTTTTTCAACAAACGAATATTCTTTTTTCAAAATATCGGAATCTATTGTTGTAAGGTCTATTAATACTGGTCTTCTGTCATTATAAAAAGGTATTGAATATTCATAATTTCCTTTTCCTATAATTTCTTCGGACAAAACTCCGGTCATTTTTTCTATAGATTTGTTCCAATAAATTACGCGACCTTTACTGTCTATTACAAAACCGGCATCAGGAAGTGATTCTAATATTTTTTTAATTTGAGCTTCGGAGTTTGCCATTGCATCTCTTTGAACCAAAAGCTCTTCTTTTTGTTGTTGAATTTCTTCGTTTCTTTGAGATATTTCTTCTTTGGCTCTTTGAAGTTCGGTAATATCGCTGTTAATTGCTACAAGCTTTACAATTTCTCCGTTTTTTATTACCGGCGACAATGTAGTTAGTGTATATATTGTGTCTCCGTGTTTGTTTTTTTCGTAATTCGAAAATTTTTCGGAAACTCTTTCATCTACAACTTTTTCGAAAATATCGTTTATTTCCGGGTTGTTACTTGCTTCTTTAATGTTTTTCTTTTTATCTATAATAAGTTTTGCAAAATTAAAACCGTAAATATTTACAAAAGCATCATTAACCCATTCAATTACACCGTCGGCATTCATAATAACAACGCCGTTGGTGGTTTCTGACGCAACTATTGAAAGTTGCTCAAGTTCTTTATTTATTGATTCTATTACTTCATTATTTGTGTTTAGTTCTTCAATCAATTCCGACATTTCTACCGATTTGGTTACTAATTCTTCGTTTGCGACGGATAATGCTTTTGTTCTTTCTTGAACTTTTTCTTCTAAACTTTCATTAACTTTTTTAAGAAGTCTTTCTGTGTTTTTTAATTCAGAAATGTCTGCTACAATTGCAAATGAACCCGTATTATTGTAGCCGTTTAACAATGGTGATGCACTAATTCTACAACACACTGTTTTTCCTGTACTTCTTACCAGTTCTGCTTCATAAGAGTTTTTTACTCCTTTTTTTCTGAGTTTTAATTGTTCTTGTATAATTTTTTGCGACTCGGGTGTTACAAAATTGAATAGAGATTTATTTACAATTTCTTTTTGCAAAAGAATATCACACATTGCTTGATTTGCAGCAGTTATTATTCCGTTACCGTCAACTTCAATAAAACCGTCTGTAGCTGTTTCAAACATTGTTGTAAGTTTTTGTTTACTTTTTCTTGTTTCTTCGTTTGATATTTCCGATTCTTTTTGTAAATAAAAATGACAATTTTCAGGCCTGTTTAATTTATTATGAATTGCAACAGCCATTTTTTCGCAGCTTGAATATCCGCAAGATGAACAGTTCTTTATATCTTCTTGGGTTCGTTTGTGCATCAATTCAAAAATTGAGATAAGCTGCATTGCTGAAGGTTTTTTTATAGAATTGTTATCTTTTTTATTGATATATTTTCTGTTGTAAAGGTCTTTTTTTGAATATCTTTCAAGTATTGTATTGATATTTTTTTTGCTTAAATCGGCATTGTTTTCTGATTTTTCAAGATATTTATTCTTTAAACTTTCGCTTCTTTTTTTAATTAGAAAATCAATTTCATCGAAAGTTTTTTCGTTTGAAACTGTAAGCGGTCCGGAATTACAGCCTTGTTCACAGCTTAAGCAATCTATTAACAAAGGAGCTTTTCCTGTTACTATTGAATTATTTAATGTGTCAAGATATTCATAAACTAACGGATTTCCTTCTATTTTTCTGGTTTTGTCGGAAATATCGGGTATTGTTCTTTCTACAGTTTTCATAAGTCCGCCGGGCGATGAAAACATTACGGCTCTTTCAGCATCGGGATTGTCGAAATTTGTACCGTGATAATTTTTTAAATTGATTTTTTCTTTTTCCAGAAAATCAAATATTGATTTGTGCCCTATATTGTAATCGCCCAGTCCGGTTTCTTCAAATTCTCTTTTTTTTGCCATGCAAGGCGAAAGCACTGCAATTTTATGATTTTTATATTGAGGATAAAACTCCTTTATCATTTTAATTGTGTGCAACATTGGACTGTCAACAGGTGCAAGATATTGAATTAGTTCGGGTTTGTATATTTGAATGTAAGTTACAATTGCTGCACAAGGTTGAGCAATTACTGTTTTTGGTTTTTCGGTTTTTATGTAATCTATATATGATTTTGTTGTGAGTTCGGCACCAAAACTGACATCGAAAACGGCTTCAACTCCAAGTTCTTTAAGCCATGTATTTAGTTGCAAATACATGTCGGGAAATCCAACGGCAATTGCAGGAGCAGAAATTGCTATTATTTTTTTTCGGGCAATTATATCTGAAATAAATTTTGAAAAATCGTCGATATAAGTTCTGGCATTGTGTGTACAAGCGGAAATACATTTTCCGCAACCGATACACATATCATGATTTACTACAACTGTTGTTCCGCTTCCGTCGTTGCATAGTTTCACCGGACAAGCAGTTATACATGCGTGACAGTTTACACATTTGGTTTCATCTACTTTAATTACAGGAATAAGCGGTGATAATTGCATAATAAATATATGGTTTGATTTACCTGTCTCAAAAATTATTCCTAAAAATGCATTCTTAACAAAGAAATACAAAATTTTGATAAATTACAATAGGTATCAAAAATTCTTAATTACGAATTTATATTTTTACACCAAAAATCATAATATCATCAACTTGGTGAAATGGTTCGCCTTCTTCGTTTTTATGCGACATCCAAGTTGAAAGTGTATTTTCCAATATTCCTTTTTGTGAAGATATTTCTTTTTCTTTTATCGAGAATAGTAGTTCTCTAAGGTTTTTCGATAAAAATTTTCTTCCGCTTTTTCCTCCGAATTGATCTTGGTAACCGTCTGAAAAAGCGTAGATTGTATCGCCCGATTTTATTTTTATATTGTGATTTGTAAAATCGGCTTCTTTATGATGTATTCCAATTGGCATTCTGTCGGCTTTCAGAATTTCCAAATTATTGTCTGAAATGTATAATAATGAATTGTTTGCACCTGCAAATTGTAGTGTCATATCTTGTTTATTAAGAACTATTAAAGAAATGTCCATTCCGTCTTTTTGTTCTTTTGTGCCGCCTTTTTGTCTGAGGGCTTGTTTTACTTTGTTTCTAAGTTTGTTAAGAACTTCGGCTGCTGAATCAAATCTGGTTTTTGAAACAATTTCGTTAAGGAAAGAAACTCCAAGCATGCTCATAAATGCTCCGGGAACTCCGTGTCCGGTGCAATCGGCAATTGCAATCACGTGATAATCGCCAATTTTTTTTGTCCAATAAAAATCGCCGCTGACGATATCTTTAGGTTTGTATAAAATAAAAAATTCGGGAAAATCTTCTTTTAATTCGTTCATTAAAGGAAGAATGGCAAACTGAATTTTTTGTGCGTAATTTATACTTGAAGTAATCTCATTATTTTTATATTCAAGCAATTCACTTTTAACGAAAAGCTCTTGTTTTTGTGTGTTTATTTCTTCGTTTGCACTTTCTAAATATTCTTTTTGAGCTTTTATTTCTTCATTTTGAAGGTTTAGTTCTTCGTTTTTTTCTTGAATTTGTTGTTTTTGAAGAGCAAGTATTCTGTTAAGCCTGATACTAAGAACTAAAGCAAATATTATAATTACAAAAATAATAAAACCTAAAAGAAAAATCCAACGAATTTTTTGTTTTGTTTGTTCGTTTTTTTCGAGTTTAAGTTTTTGTTTGTCGGTTTCGCTTTGAAGAAGAGCAAGTTCTTTTTGTCTGTCTTTTTCAAGCATTTCGTTTTGTTTTATTTTCATGTCTTGAATGCTTTTTTGGGCTTCAAGATTTTTTATTTCTTGTTCTTTTAAAAGGTTTTTATTTTGTTGTTCTGTAAGTTTCATTGCTTGCATTAGTCTGTCTTTTTCAGAAGCTTCAAGTTCTTTTTCTTTTTTCAGTAATTCAATTTCTTTTTCTTTTTTTTCTGCTTCTAATTTTAATTGATTAAAAGCCAGATTTTTAACTTCCTCGTCGGCAAGTTTTAGTTTAAGTTCTTTTTCCGAACGTTCAAGATCAAAAATTTTTTGAGCCAAATTTTGGTCGTTCAGTTTTTGGTCGAAATTTAGTGAGTCGTTAATCGACAAATGTTTTTTGAAAATTTCTAAAGCTTTTTCGTAATCGTTTCCTTCTTGAAGTATTTTTGAATAAGTTCTGTAACAATCACTTAGAGTGGATTTGTTTCCGGATTTTAAGGCGTAATTTATTGATTCTTCGCTGTGTGTTGAGGCATTAAAAAGGTCGCCCGAATTTAAATATACAAGTGCTAATATGTTTAATGTTTTAGCGGTTTCGTTATCATTTTCAAGCTTTTCCCAAATATCTAAAGCTTTATTTACATTGATAACGGCTTCCTGATTTTTTGCAAAATTTTGTTGGCAAATTCCTAAGTTGAGATATAAATTTGCGATAAAATCTTGTTCAAATCCGGATTTTACTGCCATATCAATTGCACTTTTAAAACCTGATGCTGCTTTTGGAAATTCCTTTAATTGCATGTAGTTGTATGCAATATTATTTTCGCAAACTGTAATCCCTATTGTATTATTATTTTTTTCGTAAATCGCTTTTAATTTCTCGTTGGAATCTATTGCGTTTTTAAATTCTTTTTTTCTTTTATAAACATTTCCTGTTTTTTGAAGCCCTACAATTTCACCATGTTCATTTTTGTTGGTTATTGAAGTTTGAATTAGTTCGTTATAATAAAATGCTGCACTGTCGTTGTTTATAGCGTAATAATAGGAATCTCCGGTTTTTTCAATTAATATTGATAATATTTCAAAGGATTCGTTATTTTTTTGAGAATAATAAATTGCTTTTTTTCCGCTTTCGGCTGCTTTTTCAAAAGCTTCAATTTCAAAATAAATTAATTGAATTTGAGAGTAAATTTTAGCAGCCATTTCAAAATTTTCAATTTTCTCAAAAAAGTTTACCGAACTCTGAAAGTATTTTAGAGCATTTAAGTTTTCTTTTTTGTTTGAATAAATTAAAGCTGCCGTGTATCTTACGTTTCCGCTTAAAAGATTATCGTGTTCGTTATCGGAAAGTTTTATTGCTTGTTCTATATATTGAACAGCTTTTTCATAATTATTATTTAAATTTTCTTCTGCAGCAAGCCTGTTTAATTCTAATGCTTTTTTATGGTTTGTTTGTGCTTGAGACGAAAATCCAAAAAATAAAATCAATAATATTGATAAAATTTTTATTGTATTCTTCATTAATAATATTTTACTAATTCATATCAAAAGTCATTCCGAAACGAAAATTTCTGCCAAGTTGCGGATTATAATTTAAATCAATATCATAACCTGTTGCATCTATTCCTGAGTATTTTTCGTCAAGTAAGTTTATAACTTTTAAATATACTGTAATATTTTTGTTAAGTTTAAATCCGGTAACTAAATCTATATCCAAAAAGCCCTCTATTTTGGTTTGATTCACAATGCTTGAAGGCTCCAAAATTGTTTCAATTTTACTCGACCAATATGTTAAAGAACTAAAATAAAATCTTTTTGTAGGTTGCATGTAAAGTTTAAATTTTCCGGAATGAAGCGGAATGTATTTCAAGTTTTCAATAGAAATATCTGTTGGTAAAATTTGATTTGCTTTTGACAGAGATACGCCAATTTCAAAACCTAATTTTATTGATTCAATTACGTCTTTTCCAGTAAAATAGAGTTCTGCGCCATACAATATTTTTTCTGCAACAGGGTTGTTTATATATGTTCTTGCCGGGTCGGAAATTGTGTTTGAAGCAAGCGGATAACCCAACGAGTCGGCATTTATATATGAATTAATAATTAAATTATATATGTCGTTTTGATAAAAATTTAGGTCGAGATTGTATTTTTTGCCAAAACTTTTTCTGAAACTTATTTCATAAGCCTTAAACTTTTCGGGAGCTAATTTTTCATTTGGAACCACGGCGTAATAAATACTGTCATAATTTGTGCCCGTCATGTATGATAGCGAGTTGTATGCAATATTTGGAGCCGGAGCTTTAAATGCTGTTCCGTAAGAAGCTCTAATTGATGCTTTTTCGGTGATTTTGAATAAAACGGCAAATCTCGGATTTATACTTTTTTGGTTATACATCGAGTTGTAATCGTGGCGAATGCCGGACATCAACGAGAATTTTTTATATACATAAAATCCTTGCATAAATGTTGCAAAATTTTGAAACATAATTGGGTAAAATCCAAAATCGGTAACCATATTTTCGGTATTTCCTTGTTGCATAAAAATCTGAAAAACATTTTTGTCATAAGGCTCAAGCGTATAATTTGTATACGGTAAATCCGATGAAAATTGTGCCGAAACTCCCGAAACAATTTCTAAGTTATTGAAAGAATATGTTATTAATTGTTCTCCGAAAATATCGTTGGAAGCGCTATATTGATATAATTTATCTGCATAATCAACAAATGTTATTCCGAAATTTGAATAGTTGTCTTGTTCGTAATTCAAAAAAGACAAGTTTGTAGTTGAAATTATTTTTAAAAATTTCTTTTCGTAATTAAATGTTACTCGGTTTATTACATCTCCAATATAATTTTGCGGATTATTATATTTATATAAAAAACTGTTTCTGCCAATTGAACTGTGAGTTTTTCTGGAAAAGTTAGAATAGGAAACGCTAAAGTTTTTATATTTCAATTCCAAACCAACAATTTGACTTTCGGAAGGAATATTTCTTATTTGCGGTTGTATTAGTTTTCCTTCATAGTTTGAAGGCAAAAAATCAAATTTATTCATTCCGTAAAGATCCAAAATTTCATCTGTTAAATTTACGGGATTGTATTCCGTTCCGTCCGGAGCAGTAAAAATATATCCTTTTTTCTCCAAATATGTCATTGGATTATAAACCGCAGAGTCTTTAAAAATATTTAGGTTATCAGTATTCGACTTGCTTCCGTAAAAGCTGTATCTCAAAATTTTTTCATTTTTTCCGGCTTTTCCGCCTGCCGTAAAATTAACATAACTGTAACCAAATTCACCTAAACTGATATCAGCTTCGGCAAAAACTCCTCTTTGTGCTTCTTTTGTAATAATATTAATAACTCCGGCAGCTGCATCGGCACCGTAAACAGCCGAAGAAGGACCAAAAATTATTTCTATTCTTTCTGCTTGTCTAATAGGCAATTGTGCTTCAAGCGGCATTCCAATTGTTACCGAAGGTTTTATGGTAATTCCGTTTACCATAATTTTTGTGTAGCTGTTTCCCAAAAATCCTCTCATCGAAAACATTTCGCCAAGTTCGCCCGAGCCGGGTTGAGAAACTCTTACTCCGGGAAGTGATTTCATAACATCAACAAGAGTTGTGTATCCGTTTTGTAATATTTCTTCTCTTGTAATTACATATATCGTAATAGGTAAATCCGATATTTTTTTAACAGATCTACTTGCCGAAACAACTTGAATTTCGTTTTTATTTTCAAATTTTATTATATCGTCGGCATTAGCAATATTTAAAAACAAAGAATCTTCTTGAGCCGATAAAATATTACTAAATAAGATTAGAATGAGTGTTAAAATTATATACGGTTTTTTCATAGTTCAGATTTTATTATGTAAAAATATGAATTTTTTTGGAGAATTTGGCTAAATAATTTTCTTAAATTTTTATCTTTGCAACAAATAAATCTTCAGATGGGTAGTAATAAAGTTATTCTTTCTCTTGGCAGCAATACCGGGAACAGGTCGGATTATATCGACAAAAGTGTTATTGCAATTTCAAAAAAAATTGGAAATATAGTTAATCAATCTCGTGTATACGAGACAGATGCTTGGGGTTACGACGATTCAAAATATTTGAATATGGTTGTTGTTGTTGAAACGGATTTATCTCCCGAGCAGGTTTTAGACAATACAAAATCTATTGAAAAAGACTTGGGTCGAAAATCAAAAACCATTACCGATGCTGACGGAAACAGTATTTATTCCAATCGAACTATTGATATTGATATACTCTTTTACGGCGATGAGATTTTGAATTCACCAATATTGAAAATTCCTCATCCGAATTTGCACCGAAGAAATTTTGTTCTTATTCCGCTTCAAGAAGTTTGTCCGGAGAAAGTTCATCCTTTGCTCGGAATTAATATCGAAAAACTGTTAAAATTTAGTCCGGATACCGAAAAGGTTAAAGTATTTGTTAATTAAAAATCAGTTTTAAAGTATCTGTTATTCTAATATTTTTTATTTAAAAAGTTTCTATATTTGTTTTGAAAAAAAACATCTATGGAAAAAAAATATATTCTCGCCTTAGACCAAGGAACAAGCAGTTCCAGAGCTATAATTTTTGATAAAAATCAACAAATTTTAGGAATTGAACAAGTTGAGTTTAAACAATATTATCCAAATTCCGGACATGTTGAACATAATCCGCATGAAATTTGGGAAAGCCAATATCTTACGGCAAAAACTCTTATTACAAAATTAAAAATTAAAGCTGAAGAAATTGCCGGAATAGGAATTACAAATCAAAGAGAAACAACCATAATTTGGAATAAAATCACAGGCGAACCTATTTATAATGCAATTGTTTGGCAAGACAAAAGAACCGCCGAATATTGTAAAAAAATTGGAACCAACGGATTTGAAGAATACATAAAAGAAAACACCGGACTTATTATTGATTCATATTTCTCCGGAACCAAAATTCATTGGATTCTGAATAATGTTGATGGAGCAAAAGAATCTGCATTAAAAGGCGAATTGCTTTTTGGAACCGTCGATTCTTGGCTTGTTTGGAAACTTTCCGGCAGAAAAATTCATGTTACCGATTACTCAAATGCTTCGCGAACAATGCTTTTCAATATAAAAAATCTTTATTGGGATAAAAAAATACTTGACAAATTAGAAATCCCCGAAAGTATTTTGCCCGAAGTTAAAAATTCATCTGAAATATACGGAAATACTGCAATTGAACTTTTTGGAACCGAAATTCCTATTGCCGGAATTGCAGGCGACCAGCAAGCTGCTCTTTTCGGTCAACAATGTTTTAATCCCGGAGAAGCCAAAAATACTTATGGAACCGGATGTTTTATGCTAATGAACACCGGAAATAAAATTGTAAATTCAAAACACGGATTACTTTCTACAATTGCTTGGGGAATTAACGGAAAAATAAGTTATGCACTTGAAGGAAGCGTTTTTATTGCCGGAGCGGCGGTTAAGTGGTTGCGTGACGGAATAAAAATTATAAAATCGGCAAAAGAAACCGAAGCATTGGTTGAAGATACAGATTCAAACGAAGGAGTATATTTTGTGCCGGCTTTTTCGGGTTTGGGAGCACCATATTGGAATATGGATGTGCGAGGAGCAATTTTTGGATTAACACAAGGAGTTACCGAAAAACATATTGTGAGAGCAACTTTGGAATCGCTTGCATATCAGACAAGAGATATTCTTGAAGCAATGGAAAAAGATTCGGATATTAATTTAAAAGAATTAAATATCGACGGCGGAGCAGGAGCAAATAATTTTTTAATGCAATTTCAAGCAGATATTCTTAATGTTAATGTTTTACGTCCGGTTATTTTGGAAACAACAGCTTTGGGAGCTGCATATTTGGCAGGATTGTCAACTTGTTTTTGGACTTATGAAGAATTAGAACAAAAACGAAAAATTGAACGAAATTTTATTCCAAATATCAATTTAGAAAAAAGAGATTTATTGTATAAAGGATGGAAAGATGCAGTAAGAAAAACTGTGTCGTAAGCAGAAAATTTAATTTATGAATAAATCTTATTTTTACGCAATTCTGGCGGTAGTTTTGTGGTCGACGGTGGCAACTGCATTTAAAATTTCATTGCGATATATGACTCCCGAAATGTTGCTTTTTGTGAGTAGTTTAACTGCAATTATAGTAATATTTTTTATATCAATATTAACAAAAGATTTCAGAAAGATTTTAAAACCCGAAAAATACGGATTAAAAAAATCTGCAATAAACGGTTTTTTAAATCCTTTTTTGTATTACCTGATTTTGTTTGAAGCTTACAGCCTTTTACCCGCTCAAATTGCTCAACCTCTGAATTATTTGTGGCCGGTAATGTTGGTTTTATTATCTGTTCCTTTGTTAGGACAAAAACTTAAAACTTCAAGTATAATATCCGCATTAATAGGTTTTTTGGGTGTTTATGTAATATCAACACAAGGAGATATTTTTGGTTTTAAAATAGAAAAACCTTTTGGAGTTTTTCTTGCATCTGTAAGCAGTATTGTTTGGGCTTTGTATTGGATTTTAACTCAAAAAGATAAACGACCGGAATTGGAAAAATTATTTTGGAATTTTAGTTTCGGTTCTGTTTATGTTTTTGTTTATATATTAATATTTTCTAAATTTGAAATTTCTGAGATAAAAGGGTGGTTTGTATCAATTTATGTCGGCATTTTTGAAATGGGAATTACATTTTATTTTTGGCTTAAAGCTTTGCAATTATCCGAAAGAAACGACCAAATTAGCAATTTAGTTTTTTTATCGCCTTTCATGGCATTGTTTTTTATTCATATCTTTTTAAACGAAAAAATTTATTATACCACATATATTGGTCTATTTCTAATAGTTTCGAGTATATTTATAAAACATATAAAAATAGGAATTAAAAAACAGCGTTAACAATTCGGGGGAATTTAATAATTTAGTTTTGGAAGAAAAAAGAGTAATATTAGGAATTGATCCGGGAACAATTTTTACGGGTTACGGAGTAATTTCAATAGAAAAAAACCAACCGGTTTTGGATAATTTCGGTTACATTGATTTATCCAAAATTGAAGATACTTACGAAAAATTATCAAAAATTTATTTTAGAACAAAATATTTAATTGAAACTTATAAACCCAAAGAACTTGCAGTTGAGGCACCGTTTTTCGGAAAAAATGTTCAATCGATGTTAAAACTCGGAAGAGCACAAGGTGTTGTAATTGCAGCAGCTTTGTCGGAAAATCTTGAGATTTTTGAATATTCGCCAAGGAAAATAAAAATGTCGGTAACCGGAAACGGAGCAGCTTCAAAAGAACAAGTTGCAATGTTTTTAAAAAATATTTTGAAGTTTGATGAAATTCCCGAAAAACTTGATGCTACAGACGGACTTGCAGCAGCTGTTTGTCATTTTTATCAATCTAAAAATATAGATGGCGGAAAAGGATATTCGAGTTGGAAAGATTTTATAAATAAAAATCCGGGAAGAATAAAATAATAAAAATATAGATGTAAATTTGTATCTTAATATTTACATTTTGGCAAAATAATTGTAAAAACATTTTAAACACTAAATTACACACTTATGAAACTTTTTAAAATATTGACATCGGTTATATTCTTTTTGTTATTCTCGGGAGCAGTAAAATCACAAGAATTTATTTATACAGGAATTGAAGGCAGACTCACCGATGCCCAAACATCTGAAATTCAAAAAGCTGAAACAAATATTCAAAAAGCTGAAAAAACTATTGATGAAGCCGAAGTTATTGAAGCAAAATACGAAGCTCTCGAAAAATCTAACAAAGAAAAAAAGCGTAAAAAATTTGATTCAAAAACTTATGAAGCCAAAAAATTAAGAATTGATGCCGAAAAAAAATATCAAAAAGCTTATGAAGGCATTATTGCAGTTTATTCAGATGTGATTACACAGTCCGATTTTTACTATGCCGACGACCAAAAGAAAGCTTCAGCATTAAACGAAGAAGCTGTCGGTTTATTAAAAGATGCCGAAGACAAAATGAAAGAGTATAACAAAATTACCGGCGATGAAAAAGAGTTAAAAAATATCAGAGCTAAAAACCTCGACGGAGCAATTAGCAAATCACGTGCTTTAAAAGAAGAAGCTCTTCAAAAACAATTTAGTGCTTTAGAATTGATTTTAAATCAGGAAGTTAAAAAACGTGCCGACGAAGAAGACCGTTTGGCATGGGAAAATGCTGTTGAAGCAAATACTATTGAATCTTTTGAAGAATATATTGAAACTTTTTCAAAAGGAAAATTTGTGAGCCAAGCAAGAGATAAAATTGCAAAATTGAAAGCAGATGCCGAAAACAGTGTTTCGCAAAATGCAAGCAATTCTCAAAATACCGGATTAACTTTTAAAGTTCAAATTGCTGCTTCAAAGCGAAAGCTTTCTAATGCAAAACTCTTAAAATATTATAGCGATGTTTCTAAAATAGAATCTGTTTATGTTGGAAAATATCACAAATACCGAGTAGGAAGTTTTTCAAGCTACAAAGATGCTTTAAATTTCAAAAACTCTTTATTATCAAGAGTTCCCGATGCTTTTATTGTAGTTTTTGATAAAGAAGGAAAACAAATTGAGGTTACCGAAGATATGAAAAGATAAATTTTTAATACATATTTTAATAATTTTGAATTGCCGGAAATAACATTTAATTTTTATGTTATTTCCGGCAATTTTTATTGGCATGTAATCAGGATTAATGCCGAATAATTCATATTTTTATAGAAAATATTGAAACAATAAATGGAAAATATACCGATAATTCCCGGAAGAGGTTTAATCTCCGACACAGCAGTTGAAATTCGCAGAAAATTTATTGAAGATGAAGGATTTGTGATTGAAAAAATCAAAAAACACAGATTCGATAAAAGCGAAATTCAAAATAATATCGAATCTTTTATAGGTTCTGTTGAAATTCCCGTTGGAATTGCAGGTCCGCTACTTTTCGTCGAAAACAATAAAGAAGAACTTGTATATTGCGTTGCCGGAACTTTGGAAGGAGCACTAATTGCAAGCATGAATCGCGGTGCAAAAGTGCTTAGCAAAAGCAGCGGATTTAACGCTGTTGTTATTCATCAAAAAATGATTAGAGCTCCAATGTTTTTGTTCAATAATTTAACAGAAACAGTTCAATTTAGAAATTGGATTTCGGCAAACTTTGAAATCATTAAATCTGTTACTCAAAAACACTCAAACCATGCCGATTTACTGAACATTGAACCGTTTATTATCGGAAGAAGCATTCACTTGAAATTTATCTACACAACAGGCGACGCTTCGGGTCAAAACATGACGACTTCATGCACTTGGCACGCAATGCTTTGGATTTCGGAAAACTTCACTTTGCAAACAAATATCGAAATTCAACATTTTATTATTGAAGGAAATGCCGCTTCCGACAAAAAAGTTTCGCAAGCTTCTGTTCTAAACGGAAGAGGCGTTCATGTTGTTGCCGAATGTTTTATTGACGAAGATGTTATAAATAAAGTTTTGAGAACCACATCGTCCGATATTTTCAGATATTTCGGAAGCTCGCTTTCGATGAGTAAAATAGACGGAATGCCGGGCTACAACATAAATGTTGCAAATGCAATTGCCGCAATTTTTGTTGCAACAGGTCAGGATTTAGGCTCTATTCACGAATCGTCGAACGGTATTTTAAATATCGAAAAAACCGAAACCGGATTATACTTTTCGCTAAATTTACCTTCGTTGGTAATTGCCACAACAGGCGGCGGAACTCATTTGCCCAAACAAAAAGAAGCATTGGAACTTATGAATTGTTACGGAACCGGAAAAATCGAACGTTTTGCAAAACTTATTGCCGGATTTTCTTTGGCTCTCGAAATCTCTACTTATTCGGCAATTGTGAGCGGCGAGTTTGCCAAAGCTCACGAAAAACTTGGCAGAAACAAACCTGTGAACCGTCTTTTAAAAATAGAAATCAACGAAGATTTTATTAAAAAATGCCTTAATAAAAATATTTTTGAGATAGAAAATGTTACCGCAAAAATCAGTCATAAAACCATTATCGACAACGGAATTATCACGAATATTACAAATCGTGTGAGCAAAAAAATCATAGGTTTTATTCCTGTTGAAATTAAGTCCGAAGAAAAAATTTATCAGATTTTATTAAAATCAAAAGCTTTGGATTCGGAAGTTATTCAGGGAATTTGCGTTATGGCAGCTTCAATAAATCCGGATCTTTCCGATTTAATAGAAAAACATGCCGAATTTTTGGAATATAATCTCACACATTTGAAAGAAATTGAGATTTATGAAAGTTTATATGAAAATAATTTAAAAGGAGTTCCCGAATATTTCGGGAAATATATTGATAAAAAAAGAGAAATATATATTACTTCAATTGAAGCTTTGGAATATTCTGATTTGAAGTATATTAATTCCGAAAACAATCCGGAAATTTGGTCGAAAACGGATATTGAAAACACAATAAATTCAATATCAAAAATTCATAAGTTTTATTCAAAAGAAGAAAACCGAAAATCGCTTAAAGCTTTTAAAGATTTTAAATCGTGGGAATCTAAAGATTTATCGAAGAAGTTGATTTCGTTGGTAATAGAAGATACCGAGAATTTATATTTGAAGAAAAAATATGCCGAAATGTTTGAATTTATCGAAAATTCGGAAGAAGAATATAATATATTGAAGATTGGAAAAACTGTAATTCATAACGATTTTAATTCAAGAAATATAGCAGTCAGAAGTAATGGAGATGCGTGTATTTACGATTGGGAATTATCGGTTATTAACATTCCGCACCGCGATATTATTGAGTTTCTGAGTTTTGTATTGCCCGAAAATTTCGATGAAAACACTTTTTGGGAATATATAGATTTTCATTTTTCTTTATATAAAAATTACGAAAAATCGGATTGGATTCAGGCTTATATATATGCAATAAAAGAATATGTAACATCGCGAGTTTCGTTTTATGAAGTTGCCGGAATTCTTATGAAATATGAGTTTTCAAACCGTGTTTCGTTAAATTCGTTTAGAATGTTGGAGATTCTTGCTTCGCAGATTTGAGATTTGAGATTTGTGACATGAGATTTTGCCACGAATGCACGAATAAAAAAAATCTCAAATCTCATATCTCAAATCTAACTTCTAACTTAAAACTTCGTTTTCTTCATTCTAAAAATAACAATACTCACAATTATTCCGACAATGATTGTAAGTATTTGAAAATAAATATTATGAATGAGCCAGATTAGTGAAACTGTTATGGAAACCCAAAGTTGCGAAACAACAAATAATTTAAATCCCAACGGAACTTTTTCTTTTTGACTGAATTTATCAAGCAATTTTCCGAAAACTCGGTGGTTTAAAATCCAATTATACATTTTGTCGGAGCTTCTTACATAAAACCAAGCCGTTAGAAGAATAAACGGAATTCCCGGAATTCCGGGAAAAATTACGCCGATATATGCCAAAACAAGCGATATTGTTCCGAAAATAAGGAATAATGTTTTTTTTAGTTTAGAAGTGTGTATTTCGGGCATTTTATAGTTTAAAATTCTCAAAAAACTCGTTCAAATTTTCAATTTCATCAGCATTAATTTCTTCAATAATTTCCGGATTATCATTTTTCAATCCTGAAAATATTTGCGAATAAACCATGTCAAGTTTTCTGAAAACATCAACGTTTTCATGTGCTTCCAAGACTTTTCTGTTTTTTATTCTGTCAAATAAAATTTCGGGTTTTGCTCTCAAAAAATAAATTTTATCGGGAAGTTCTGTTTTGAAAAGCTGTTTCAAATTAACTGTATCAAACTTTTTTTCGAGATGAAAATGTTTGTAAATAAAATTAATTATACCCGAACATTTTCCGTAGTTTTCGGAAATTAGTCCGCTTGGCAAAAGGTCTGAAATATATTTTATTTCTTCAGAAAATCTCGAATCAATTTCATCAAGAATTTCATCTTTTATTGAGCCGGGAAAAAGTTTTTCGGCATAAAACATTGCATACACGCTTGTGTCTATAAGCGGGTGACGCTCAACAATTACGGTTTTATTTATATCGATTTTAGAATAAATTTTTTGATATAAAAGCATCGACGAAAACAGAGCAACGGCTTTTAATTGCGGAGTTTTATGAATATCGGCATAAACACTTAATTCGTTCACGAAAATTGCAGATTTCAAAATTTTTTCGTCTGAAATTTTGGAAATATCAAAATGGGGCAGAAGTATAATTTCCAATTCCGAGCTTTCAAATTTTTTAGAAATTCTTTCAAGCAATGTGCTTTTTCCGGAACCGTCAAGACCTGTTATGAGTATGGTTTTCATTTATTATTAGATGTGAGATATTAGATATGAGACATTAGATTTGAGATTTTTTTATTCGTTTTTATCAGAATTAATAATTTTTAATATTATTTCACTTTTGATTTTCGCCACGAATGCACGAATGTTTTTTGCTTTTACTTACAATAATAAATTTCTATATTTTTTTTATACTCCGACAGTTCAAAACGAGAATAAATAGTTGTTTTTTTTATTCGTGCATTCGTGACAATTTTTTTTTCGAGATTTGAGATTTTGTTAATTTGTATTTATCAGTTTTCAGATTCTTCAATTCTTCTTTTAAATTTCACTCTTGATTTTCTTCAAAAAAAATCTAATATCTAAATACTTAATACTATATACTCAATAATCTTCTCAGAAATCTCTTCTTTTGAAAAATCGCCGCTGATTGTTTTCCAATTTTTGGTGTCAAATATATCATTTCTAAGTATTATTTTTTCTTGAAAATTGATAAACGAATCAATATTCGGGTTTGACGATAATCCGCATTCGTATCTCGAAAATCTTTGTTTACGTTGAGATGCTGCGGCAGTGTCAAGATCAAGTTCAATTGTTAAATCCGGAACCGGAAAACTTTTTGCAATCGCTTTAATTAATTCAATATCAGCTCCAAAAGCAATTTCACTCGCCAAATATTTGTAATGATAAGCATTTAACAAAATAATTTCCGCATTACTTTTCATTGCTTTTTCAACCGAAAATTTTAGAGCGTGCATCAAAAACAACATTCGCGAATCGACCGTTAAAGCACACAAATACTCGTCGATATCTTGTTTCGATTTAAACATTAATTTGTTTTCGGGACTTTTTAGCAAATCCCAAATTTCGGAAACGTATGCTTCAGGGAATTTTTCTTTAAGCAATTCAATTTGAGTGCTTTTTCCGGTTCCGTCTTTTCCGGTGATACATATTATTTTTGACATTAGAATTTAGTTTTTAGACAAAAATAATAATAATTTTCACCAATATTTGTTTCAATTTTAAAACTGAGTCTTATTTTTTTTAATCTAAAATCTAAAATCTAATGTCTAAAGTCTAATGTCTACTCCTCGTTCATGATTTTTGTTTGAATTCTTATTGATTCTTCATGAATTAACGGTAAAAATGCTTCCATAAATTCGGAACTTAAACCCAAAGCATTTGCCAAAAATACTCTTTCTTTTATAATATCTTCCCAGCGTGAAACCTGCAAAATTGTTACTTTATTGTCTTTTTTATATTTACCTATTTCTTGCGCAGTTTTCATTCTGTCGGCAATTTTATGAATTATTTCTTCGTCTATGTTATCTATTTGTTTTCTAAGTTCTTCGAGTTTATTTTTAAAATTTATATTTGTCGATTCTACATTTCTCACAATTAATCTTTTCAATAACTCATCGAGTTCAAAAGGCGTAAGTTGTTGTTTTGCATCGCTCCACGCCGTTTTCGGGCTAATATGAGTTTCAATCATCAAACCGTCAAAATCCAAATCAATCATTTTTTGAGATAGGAAAGGAATAAGTTCCGTGTTTCCGGCGATATGGCTCGGATCGCCTATAATCGGCAGTTCCGGCAGTATTTGTTTTAATTTAATTGCGATATCCCACATTGGAGTATTTCTAAAAGATGTTTTTTCGAATGAAGAAAAACCGCGGTGAATTGCAGCAATTTTATTAATTCCGGCTTTATTGAATCTTTCAAAAGCTCCAATCCAAAGTTCAAAATCCGGATTTACGGGATTTTTTATCAAAACAGGTATGTCGGTTCCTTTCAAAGCATCGGCAATTTCCTGAACCGCAAACGGATTTGCTGTTGTTCTTGCACCAATCCACAAAACATCTATTCCTGCTTTTAAACATTTTTGGACATGTAATGCGTTTGCAACTTCAACGGTTACAGGCATATTGAAGTTTTCTTTCACTTTTTTCAGCCACTCCAAACCAATTTCACCTACACCTTCGAACGAACCGGGACGAGTTCTCGGTTTCCAAATTCCGGCTCTGAACAAACTCACATTTCCGGAATTATGAATCGCTTCTGCCGATTTTAAAACTTGTTCTTCAGTTTCGGCGCTGCACGGTCCGGCAATTACGAATGGTCTTTTTGCGATATTTTTTATGTCGCTGAATGTTGATATATTTAAATTTAAAGTCATTTTTTTAAGATTTTTTTAGTTGATAATTCGTTTAATTTCGTTTGCTTTTTTCATTAATATTTTTGCTTCTTCTGATAATTTATTGTCTATAACATTTTTAAATTTTTTTAGATTTTCGATATAAATATCAAGAGCTTTAGAAAGATATTCGGCATTTTGCACAAAAATTGGTGCCCACATTTCGGGCGAACTTTTTGCCAAACGAACTGTTGAGGCAAATCCGCTTCCGGCCATATTAAAAATTTGGGCTTCGTCTTTTTCTATTTCCAAAACAGTGAGTCCCAATGTGAAAGAACTTATATGCGATAAATGCGAAACATAAGCAATATGTAAATCGTGTTTTTCCGATTCCATATAAATTATTCTCATATTCAGAAGTTTAAACATTTTTTCTACTGTTTGAAGAGCAAAATCGGAACTTAATTCTTTGTCGGCAATAATTGCGGTTTTTTCGTTAAAAAGTCCGTGAATTGCTGCTTTCGGACCGGAATATTCTGTTCCTGCAATTGGGTGAGCGGCAACAAAATTTCTTCTTCTTTTATGATTTTCAACAGCTTTGCAAATTCCCGCTTTTGTAGAACCCATATCGGTTACAACTGTTTCGTCGTTAATTTCGTCTAATATTTTTGGAAGAATTTCGCGTGCCGAATCAACAGGAATTGCAATTATTATTAAATCCGATATTTTAACCGCTTCTTTCAATTCCAAAACTGCGTCGACTAAGCCCAATTCAAGTGCAAGTTTTGCATGTTCGGCGTTTTTATCGACACCTATAATTTTTGTTTGAAATCCTCTCAAACCCAAAGCCAGCGAGCCGCCAATAAGTCCGGTTCCTATAATTGTAATTGTCATAATGCTTGTTTTGATTTGTTTACAAATGTTTCCGTAATTCTTGAGAGTGCATTTTCAAAGGTTTCTTTGCTGCTTGTAAGCGAAATTCTTATAAATCGATTGCCGTTTGAACCGAAAATAATTCCGGGTGTTAGAAAAACCTTTGACTTATATAAGATTTCATCTGAAAAAGCTGCCGAATTTTCAACATTCTCGGGAATTTTTGCCCAAACATACATTCCGCCTTGGCTTTTGTTATAAGAGCAATTTAGAAAATCAAGAATTTTAAAAACAATTTCTTTTCTGCTGAAATATATATCATTTTGATTTTTATACCAATCATCGGAGTTTTTAAATGCTTCAATTGCTGCATGTTGAACAGATAAAAACATTCCGCTGTCGATATTACTTTTAAATTTGAGAACTGAATTTATATGTTTTTCGTTTCCCGTAATCCAACCAATTCGCCAGCCTGCCAAATTGTGCGATTTGCTCATCGAATTAAGTTCCAAGGCACAAGAAAATGCTCCCGAAATTTTCATTATACTTTCGGGTTTTTCGTTTAAAATTGTGCTGTATGGATTGTCGTTAACAATCAAGAAGTTATATTTTTCGGCAAGTTCAATCAGTTCTAAAAATATTTTTTGGGAACCTTTAGCGCCTGTGGGCATATTAGGAAAATTTGTCCAAAGAATCTTAACTTCGTTCAAATCAAAGCTTTTAATTTGTTCGATATCAATTTCCCAATTTTTATTTTCTAATAAATCGTAGCTAATTATTTCAGCCCCTGCTAATTTAGAAACTGCTTCGTATGCCGGATAACCCGGATTTGGAATTAAAACTTTATCACCCGGATTTACAAAAGCCATTGTTATATGAAAAACTCCTTCTTTTGAACCCAACAATGGCAATATTTCAGTTTCGGGATTTACATTAACGTCATATATTTTTTTATACCAATTTGATATTGCCGAACGAAACTCCGGAATTCCTTTATATCCTTGATAGCCGTGGTTTTTATCTCCTTTTGCCGAATTATATAAAGCCGAAATTGTGTTTTCCGAAGGCGGTAAATCCGGATTTCCGATTCCCAGATTTATTACATTTTCTCCTTTGGCGTTCATTTCTCTAATTTCTTGTAGTTTTTTAGAGAAATAATATTCCGAAACGCCCGATAATCTTGATGATTCTTTGATTTCCATAATTTAGTATTTATCAAAAAGTATAAACAAAAAAAATCCCGGCTCAATCGAACCGGGATTATGACATATTTATATAAAAACAGCTTTATTTCTCAGTCCGATAGCAGATTGGCAAATAATAAAAGTAATAATATACGCTGTTTAAGAAATTCATAACTTTGACTTGTGTTTGTAATGCAAATATAAAAATATTTGAATATAAAAGTGTTTTTTTTATTATTTTTTTGCCACTAAGGCACGAAGTCACAAATTTTTTACATTTCATTTTTTCCTTTAGCCTTTGTGGCTTAATAATTTTTTTGACACTAAGACACTAAACTAAGAATGGTTCAGTTAATTTACAAATCGTCTTATTCCTTGTTTTATAATAGGGACATTGAAATTAATCAAAAAACCTAATTTCAATTTTGTAAGTTTTAAATGACTTATGATTTGAGCTTCCCAAACAGGATTATCTGTTTCTATAGCTTTTAATTCAACAACAACTAAATCTTCAACCAATAAATCCAATCTTAAACCTTCATTAAAAGTAATTCCGTCATATACTATTGGAATATCAACTTGTCTTTTAACTTTAAATCCGGCTTTTTTCAATTCATGTTCAACACATATTTCATAAACTTTTTCGAGAAGTCCCGGTCCCAATTCTTTATGAACTTTATATACAGCATTTACAATTGCATTTCCTATAGATTCCTCTTGTTCAGTCGTTTGAGTGAATTTCTGCATGTTATTTTATATTTGAGTTTTGATTTTTTTGAAACAAAGATACTGTTTTTTCATTTTCTTTGTTCGCCGTTTTTTAGCCACTAAGGTACGAAAGCACTATTTTTTTTATTCTATTTTTTTTCTTAGTGCCATTGTGTCTTCGTGGCTTATTTATTTTTGTTGCCACTAATACACGAAGGCACTATTTTTTTTATTCTATTTTTTTTCTTAGTGCCCTTGTGTCTTCGTGGCTTATTTATTTTTGTTGCCACTAATACACGAAG
>DZBS01000037.1:22507-26629 GCA_022729995.1 Draconibacterium orientale
TAGTGCCCTTGTGTCTTCGTGGCTTATTTATTTTTGTTGCCACTAATACACGAAGGCACTATTTTTTTTATTCTATTTTTTTTCTTAGTGCCCTTGTGTCTTCGTGGCTTATTTATTTTTGTTGCCACTAATACACGAAGACACTATTTTTTTTATTCTATTTTTTTCTTAGTGCCCTTGTGTCTTAGTGGCTTAATCTATTTATCTACTGCACATTTTTCACAACTTGTTCAATGTCTTTAGGGTTAATTCCTCGTTTTTTCAGATATTCAAAATATGATTCTTGTTTGAAAATGTAATTTTTGAGTGAAATTGTTGTATCAACAAAAAGTTTTATAAAAAGCAGAAAAGTAAACATCGGACCAATTTCTTGAGCTATCAATGCAAAAACCAATTTAGGTGTTTTGAAACGTGAAATAAATTTGTCCCAAAATCCTGAAAACTCTGTTTTATCAAGCAATTTCAGCATAATTTCAGATTTAGGAAAATATATTTGACCTAATATTTTTAAATAGAAATGAAGTTTTTGATGAAACAATTGAAAAATTCCCATATAAATCACATTCTTTTCAATATCTTGAAAATAATCGTTGTATGAAGTGTGTAAATCGCCTGTTTTTGCAAGAATGTCCAATCTTTTTATTAATCTTTTTGAAATAAATCCAATTTTGACCGGAACAAGTTTGTGAATAAATTCGGGAGAAAAAGAGTTTGAACAAATATTACAAAGAACAAATGTAAAATATGCTTTTTCTATTGCTTTTGATTTTTCTAAAATTAGGTATAATTTCTCGGTATCAATATTTTCGGTGTCCCAAAGATTGTAAATATCCATACAATCGCGCGTTCCTATTTTGTAAATTCCAATATGTAGAATCAGATGCAAAAGATTATATTCCGGAGAAAGTTTTTTTACCGTAATTCCGTTAAAATCAAAGTCTGTGGCGGTTTTCCACGCTTTATCAATATCGACTTTAAATTTTGCAGTCGGAGATTTTAAACCCCATTGAGTTCCGATAATACAAGTGAAATTCTTGCTTATAAACGACATTCCCACATGACTATATTTTGCAGGTTTTTGCTTTTCGCCGCCCCAACCAAAACCGAGCGGTGTGTATCCAAGTTTAAAATAAATTTCTTGAGCTTTTTGCCAATCTTCTTTTTTTATCAATATATCAAAATCGTTCATTCGTTTATATCCGGAATCGTTAAAAACCGTATGAATAAATAAGTTACCTTTTAAAATTGCGACTTCAATTCCTTGTTTTTTAAACTCCGAAAGAAAAATTGTGGCTTCTTTATTTCTTGCATCATTTTGATTTTTAACCTTATCGTAAACTTCAATAAAATCCGATTTGACTTTATTTGAGAAAAAATCAAACAAATTCTTAGATTTTAATTGAAGATAAATCCAAGGAGCAAGCTTGTTTTTATTGCAATATTCAAAAAATTCAGTTTGTAAAATTTCATTGTCTTTCAATAAATTTATTTCATGAATTATCAATTGCTCTTCTTTTTCGTTTGGTTTTACTTTTGTAAGTAAAGCACTGATGTTAAATTTGTTCATTGTTGTTATTTAAAATTATTATTTCACCTTTTGCTCCATTCATTTGAACAGTATCTCCGGTTTTTATTTTCGATAAAATTCCTTTTGCACCAACAATTGCCGGAATTCCGAGTTCTCGACTTAATATTGCAGTGTGACTCAGCAAATTTCCTCTTTCGGAAATCAAGCCCGATGCTTGCGAAAAGTAGTTAATTTTTCCGGGTTCAAAATATTTTGCAACCAAAATTTTGCCTTCAAAATTATTTTCTTGTCCGGAAAATTCATCAATTACAATAACTTCTGACTTAATTATTCCGCTGCTGCAACCTGTTCCTTTTATTTTTCCGGAAAAATTTCCTTCTTTAATTGTTTCAACAGGTGTAAATCCTTTTTTCGTTTTAAAATATCGGTTAGCGTTTCTTTCAAAATTATGATTTGAATATTCTGCTTTTCTGTTTGTAATTATTTCTTTGTAAGAGTTTTGTGTTTCAATATTTAATATTTCTTCAAGATTCAAATATAAACTGTCGTTAATTTCCTCGATATATTTATTTTTAAGAAGATATTGGTCAATTCCTCTGAATATTTTTCGAACTAAAGAAAATGTTTTTGTTCTCACAAACCTAAAGTTTTCGCGGTCTTTAACTCGGGCAACGGTATATTTTATAAGCTTTATTAATAAAAATTTCCTAATTGGTTTGAATCTGTAGTTCTTTTTTACAACTTTCAGGTAATCAAATTGTTCTATATTTGAATATTTGTCAGTTTTTTCAAAAACATTATTTTTTAAAAACTCAAGAAAACTGTCGGGATTCTCTTTGTAATTAACGGTTTCAATTTTCAATTCGCCAATTTCGCTTCTTTCGCCGTATTTTTTAATATAGTTTTTTATTGAAAGATTTATTTCGGGGGATTTTAATAATTCAGATTTTATATCGTCAATATTTTTATTTTTAAAAGATTGAAAAAGTTCATTATTTAGACCGATATTTTTTAAAATATTCTGCAAATCTCTCACAATTTTAACTGAAATAACATCTCCGGAAGAAAACAAAACATCGTTCGCAAAGTTAGGATATTCTTTATTTATGGCAGATTTTAGTACAACTTTTTTGAGAGCGGCAAAAAGTATCATTGCAAAAAAGCCGTTTATCATTGGAGCAATCCAATTGTCGCCCAATTTTTTATCCAAGTTGTAATAAATATTAATTAACTCTTTGTAACTCTTCGATTTAAAATCAACATTTTCATATTCATTCATCACTTTTTCAAAATTATCTCCATAAATTTTTTTTAATTTATTGAAATTGAAAAAAGAAATCGACAAATTTGCTAACAGCCTGAAATAGCCAAAAATTGAAATTTTATTTTCAGGTTTTTGAAATTCTGCAGGTTCCATTCCCAGAATTTTAGTAATCTGTTTACTCGTTTTTGAACCGAACGGCATTTGATAAAGCAGTTTTTGCCAAGAACTTATATTGTAATACAATACGCCGTTAATATTTCCTGACATTTCCGATAAATATATTTTATTTTTCTCTATAAGTTTTTTATTCATTCCCAAAAATTCCGACATTTTTCTGTATGCTTTTTCGTAAGTATATCTTACAAATGAGCATGTTAACGGCATTGAAATTCCCGGATAATTTTCTGTAATATTTGAATTATCCCAAACAGAAATTATTTCTTCTTCTGAATTTTTTAATGTAGTAATCGGCCGCACTTGCAGAAACCAAATTTTATTGTCGGCAATCGCAAACTCAATATCTGCGGGATATTTCTTTAATTTTGATATTTTTTTTGCTGATAGAAATAAATTTTTCAAATGCGTGTTTACTTCAGATTTGATTTTTTCACCGTTAACGTTAATATCAATATAATTTTCATTAAATTTTTTACCCGAAAAGTTTTCATCTGCGTTAATAAACTTGTATTTTAATTTAGTTTTTTTTATCGAAAAAGCTTCAACTCTTCCCGAAACCAATTCTTCTCCCAAACCCGGAACAATATTTATTATTGCAGATTTATCATTTATATTTATTGGGTTTTGCGAAAACATAACTCCCGAATAATCAGGACTTAACATTTCTTGGACTATAATTCCGAATTTTAAATCAACAGAATTAGAATAATTTAATTTTTGAACTTCGAAATATGCTTGAACAACTTCTTTTATAGCAGATTTTAGATTTTGAGCAGAAATATTTATCAAAGTTTTAAAAAGTCCGGCAAAAGATTGCTCTTTTCCGTCTTCTGCATCGGCGCTTGAACGAACGGCAAATAAGGATTTTTTTTCAATTTTAATCGAATTTAATTTTGAATTTAAAAAGCTGTCAAATTTTAATTCATCAGAAATTAAATTATTTAATTCTTCAAAACTTATCACAAAAAAATCCGGCACATTAAATCCGGTTTCTTTAAGGAAAATAATTCCTTCCGCTTTATTTCCGATTATCTGTTTGTGCTTTACAGATTTGAGATGTGAGGTTTGAAACATGAGATTCTGGCTTTGCGGATTTATAAATTTTTTGTAAATATTTTTACATTCAGTTAATTCGGTCAATTCAACTATTCTA
>DZBS01000148.1 GCA_022729995.1 Draconibacterium orientale
CCGCAGTAAATGCAAGTTTTGAAGTAGGAATGTTTGAAATTCCAAATGCAGGAGTAATTTCTGTTGGAGCTTACGCTGATTTTCAAACTTCAAGAAATACAGTGTATAACGTTACTTACGGTTACACAAACATTTCTGTAGCTGCAAGAGCTGCATTCCATTTTGGTTTCCTTAACACCGAAAAGTTTGATGTTTACGCAGGTGTTGCAACCGGATTAAGACATCAAATAGATATTTATTATGATTATAATGATAACTATCTTTCAACAGATGTTTTTGCCGGAGGCAGAATAATGTTTAAGAAAAAATTTGGAGCATTTGCCGAACTTGGTTACGGAACTTCATATTTAAAAGCAGGTTTGACTTTTAAATTCTAAAAAAATATTTGCTCAAAATTAAAAACGGCTGAAAATTATTAAATTCTCAGCCGTTTTTTTATATTTTCATTCCCATAACAAGCACATCGTCAACTTGTTTAAGATCTCTTTTCCATTTGGTAAATGTTTGTTCAAGAGCAAATTTCTGGTCAACCATCGACCTGTCTTGTATTGAAAGCAGCATTTCTTTAAATCTCACGGTTTTATATTTTCCGCCGGCTTCACCGCCAAATTGGTCAATATATCCGTCGGAGAAAATATATAGAGCATCACCTTTTTCGAGTTGAATTTTATGATTTGAAAATTCTTTTTCATTTATATGAATCCCAATTGGTTGTCTGTCGGCTTTTAGCTCAATGAATTCGGGGTTTTCGGGATTAATATTTCTTATAAGATACAACGGATTATAAGCTCCGGAATATTGTAGTTCCATTGTTTCTTCGTCGATAATTACAAGTGCAATATCCATTCCGTCTTTTTGTTCTCCTTCTGCTCCTTTTTGATGTAAAGATTTTTTAACTTTTGAACGTAATCTGTTTAAAATCTGTCCGGCACTGTCAAGACTTCTTCTTGTAACAATTTCATTTAAATATGAATTTCCGAGCATGCTCATAAAAGCTCCGGGAACACCGTGTCCGGTACAATCTGCGGCAACAACGATAATGAAATTATTAATTTTTTTCATCCAATAAAAATCGCCGCTGACAATATCTCTCGGTTTAAAAATAATGAAATGTTCGTTCATTATTTCTTCCGAATAATCTGTTGAAGGTAAAACAGCTTCTTGAATTTTCTTAGCATAATTTATACTGTCAATAATTTCTTGTCGTTGACGATATAAATGGTCTCGTTGCATTTCAATTTCTTCTTTACTTTTGGCAATTTCCTCGGTTCTTTCTTTCACAATTTCTTCCAAAACATCTTTTTCTTTTTCGGCAATTTTCATTCTTTTGTCGAGAATTATTTTTCCGAAACCTACGACAATTACAACATATATTAAAAACATCCACCATCTTCTGTAAATTGGAGTTAAAACTTCAAATTTAAAAACAGAAGAACCAATAATTTGTTCAAATTCGTTTTTAGCTTCAACATAAAATTCATATTTTCTGTCGGGCAAATTTGTATAATCTTTTTGTGTAGTTGAAACCCAATTTGATGTGTCCGAATCAAAACCTTTTAAAAAATATCTGTATTGCACTTTTCCTACAGCCGGAAAAAGTGGCGCGGAATAATTAAAACGTAAAGAATTTTCGCCGTAATTAAATTTCATATTATCCTTTTCGGTAAAATAAATAATTGAATCTTTATCTAAATTTGTTATTTTACTAACGCTTGCTGTTATTCCTTTTGTTTCGGAAATATGAAAATTAGAATTAAAAATAATAATTCCGTTTTTTGTGCCAACCCACAAATTTTTATTTTTATTATCGAAATAAAAAGTACTGACCGACATATCGTTAACAGGTTTAAAAATATTCGACAATAATTCAAATTTGCCTGAATTATTCTCAATATATTTCATATTTTTTTGTTCTCCGTCTGTATAAAAAATTCCTTTGTCGGGAATTGAATAAAAGTCGAATGCCCAAATATTTCTGTTGATATTATATTTGGAAGGAAGTTTAAAATCTACAATTTTCATATTGTTTTGATTATAAGCTTTTAATCCTTGTTCTGAAGTAAAAAAAACAGATTCTTCAATTTTATTAAGATGCAAGTAAAGAAAATTTTCTTTAGCGACTACATCAATTATTTTTTTGGAATTTGAATTATATAAATAAATTTTTCCGGGCGGATTTTCAATAAACAAATTACCGAATTTGTCTTCTTCCATTTTAGAAATATAACCTGTAAATCCGCTTATATTGCCGATATTTGAATATTTTCCGTTTACATTTTCCAGTATTTCAACTTTGTCTTTGTGTCCGACATAAATTCTGTTTTTGAAAAATTTTGAAATATAAATTGAATATGAGAAATCTTTTTCGCCAATTAGTTCAATGTTTTTTTCGTTAATTTTATAAATTCCTGAAGTTGTTGCGGCAAAAATATTTGTTCCGTCGTCCGATATATCCCAACATGAATATTTTATTTCATTAATTCTCACAAAAGCCGAATCATTTAAAACAAAAAGACCTTTATCTGTAGCCACAAACATTTTATTTTTGAAATAAAGGAATTTTTGAATTTTTCCGTTCAAAACATTTTCATCATTTTTTATGTATGAAAAAGGCCATTTTAATTTCAAAAGCGAAATTCCGTTTTGTGTAGCAACCCAAATATCATTATTTTTGTCAACAAAAAGTTTTGAAACAGCATCGTCTCTTAGATTACTTTGTTTGTCGATAACTTGAATTATTTTTCCTTTAATATTTGTTATCACAATTCCGCCTGTTAGAGTTCCAAACAAATAATTTCCGTCGAAAAATGTTCCGCATGTTGCTCCGTTTGCTCTCAAATATTTATCGGAATTTCCTTCAATTGCGTTAATTTCATTGTTTTCGAGTGTAAAAAATCCTTGTCCGGAAGTTCCAAAAATAATTTTATTACTGTTTGGAATGTCAAACATTGTAACAATATCATCAATCCATAAATTTGATTCTTTAGAAATTCGTATAAATTTTGAATTAGAAAAAATTGTAAGTCCGTTTTGAACTTTAGATATATTTTTTGAATCGGGTTTGAAAAATATATATAATTTATTTTCAATATTATATGCCGAAGAAGCAATTCCTTGTAGTTTAATTATTTCTATTTTTTTGTTTTCGTTATAAATATAAATTTTATCTTTTGTGATAAAATAAACTTTATTATTTATTGCATAAACATTGAAAACTTCACTAATAATATTGTTGTTTTTTAGAGATTCAGATAATGAAATATATCGTTTAGATTTATCGGGCAAAGTAATTAAATAACCAAAATCGTCTACTCCGCCGACAAACACAATTCCTTCATTATTAACAGCTAAAGAAACTGCTCGCATTCCCGAAGATGTTGTAACTGTTGTCCATTCTGCACCGTCGAAAGTTACAATTCCGGAAAAATTTGCAAAATATAAATAACCTTCGGTATCCTGAATAACATCGAAATTTTGCTCGTGTGCCGAATATTCGGTCGGGCTATAATTCACAATAAAAGGCATTCCTCTTTCAAAAGAGAAATTTTGCGAATTTGCTATATAAAAATTTAATAGAAATAAGCCCGACAGCAATATTTTAATATTTTCAATTTTAATTTTAGGCATAATAAATGTTTTTAAAATATTTTTCGAAAAAACCGGGATTTTTAATAATAAAATTTTGAAAATAGAAGAAATCCGTTCGTAAAAAGAATGAGTCTTCTTCGGCAATATATTCGTAACCGGTTAAATAATTATCGTTAATAAAAGTTACAACACTTCCTTGTTTTAATTCGGATTGTGATTGTTTTTCAATTATTTTTCCGTCGATAAAAATATATGTTGAATATTTTTTAGTTTTGAAATTTACAATATCATTTTCCTGAATAAAAATTTCTTCGGAATTTTGGGCAATATCTTTCAAATCGTGGTAATCGGCAATTCCAAAGAATTCCAAACTTTGCAAAATATTGTGTTTCTCGCTCACAAGCATCGACCCGTTAATTTCTTCTGATGTTAATTTTTTCATCAAATTTGAAACTCCGACAGAAATTTTTGAGTAGTGTTCAAAAACTTGAAAAAATGAGACTTTACTAATATTGTATAGTGAAACCGCCGAACTTTCAGAAATCATAATATCAGTTTGAACAATATTTGCTTTTAAAATATTTCCGACTTCTTCTAAAGTAAATTCCGACAGTAATTTAACTGCTTCAATTTTAATAGAAATTCCGGTTTTTTTTACATCGGAATTTATAATATCAAAAAGTCTTTTTAGCGGAGATAATTTTTCAATTATATATGATTCGGAATATTTTCGGAGTATTTCTTCGTTTGAATCGCTGTCAAAAATGGGGAATAATAATTTTTTATGAAATTCGGAAAATAAATTATCGGCAATTTCAAGTGCATAAGCTCCGGAAGTTTTATCGTGGTTCATAATATTATTTTTAATAAGTTGCACGGCTTTATTGTCATATAAAGTTCGCAAAATATTAATTATTCTTTCCGTTTTCTTAATTTTTTCATTATTCAAAAGTAAAGAAATTTCGGAGTTTTGATATTTCACATATAAGTCTTCTATAGATGAAATAATGTAAACCAAATCGCCAATTTCGGTTTGGAGCATTTTGTTCACAAACGAAATCTCCTTATTGCCGATAATATAAGCTTTTTCGCCTAAAATATTTATAACCTGATATGCAATTTCGTAATTATGATTATTCAAAATTTTTCTTAGAAATTTTATTGTTGATTTTGATTTTGATTCTCTATAAATATCTAAAATTTTAATTTGTAAATCAATATCAAACTCAGTTTTGTAGAATAAATGTTCAAGTTCTGGCAAAATATCATCGCCAATATTTAGGGCAGCTTGAGCGGCAATATTTCTATATTTTAAAATTCGCAAATTCATAAGAATATTATCGTAAAGCTCCGTTTCTTTCATTTCGCCTGCGGTTATTATTGCACTTGTTCTTACCTCGTAATCGCTGTCGTTTAAAAGCCTTATTAAATGTCTTTCGGATTTATAAATTTTATAATTTCCCAATAATTTTGCGGCTTGCAAACGTTTTTGAGTATCTGTGCTTAAAGAATTTTCAACCAAATCGTTAAATTTTACTTTATCATCATCATTTTCACAGGTTTTAAAAATTATTTTGTGATAGAACGGAATAATAAATTTTGTAAATGTTGAAAGAATTTTTCGAGCTTTTTCATCAACAACGCTGTATGTTCCTGAAATTAAATGAGCTAAAAATTCAAGATTGATTTTTTCAGAAATTTCACCTTCAATATTTTCCAGATTATTTCTTAAAACAATTTTATATTCGGTATAAATATCTGCAGTAATTTTAATCCAAAATATTGTAATTACAAGAATAAACAACGAAAAATACACCAATGTAAATTGCGGTAAATATTGGAATATCAGAAGAATAACTCCGGTTGCAATTCCTGCATAAGCTTTAGGTCCGCTTTCAATTTTATTCTGAAAAATCATTCGTTCTTCACTTGGCAAAGGCTGATAAAGTATTTGCACCGAAGGATCATAAAATGAAGTTCTTACGGCTCTGGTGAAAAGTCTGCCGAGAGCTACAAACGAGAAAAATATCATTGTGTCTGTTAATGCAAATCCGGAAAATGAAGCGCCCACAAAACTAATTGCCAATACAACGGGAAAACTGTATAAACCAAATCTTATTCCGTATTTGCTTAATAATGAACCTGAAATAAAAACCTTAAAAATAAATTCGATTACAGAACTAACTCCAAAAAATATTCCTACAAATGAAGTTAATGTTTCTTTTTCGGGAAATTCAACTTGAGCCAAAGCCTGAAACATATAATCTACAAATAGTTGAGCAAAAATTGGAACAAATGCTATAACAAAAAATAATTTATAATATTTTTTAAATCCTAATTCTTTATTTTTATTTTGGTTTAAATTGATTTTTTTAGATGCTTTCTGAACAGAATCACAAAGTTTGTCTTTAAAAATTCGTGTAGAAATAATTAAAACAATAAAAGCAACAAAAAGCGAAACAACGGAAATTAACAAAATGTCTTCGGTACTAATAATTTTCAATAAAAATGGAACCGAGAAAAAGCTTAAAATTCCTGCCAAAACTTCGCCTGTAGAAATAAAACCGAAAACTTTTTTTCCTTGTTGAATAGAAAACAGTTTTCCGAGAAACATCCAAAAAGTTACTTGATGAATGTATGAAAACACACGAATCCAAGCATATAGAAGAAATATAACGCCTAAAGAATGTGTTTTAATAAAAATTACGAGCAACAAAATTATTGATAAAAGAAAAAATCCGGGTCCGGCATTTAAAACTTTAACAAACGAATATTTTTTCTGAAAAAAGGTGTAAACTTTGCCAATTATAAGCATTAAAAAACCTGCAAGAATAAACGCAAGCGATAATTTGTCGCGAGAAAAATTATTCAAAAACAATGATGTTGCGGAAGTAACAAAAAAAGCCAACGATGCTCCGGAGAAAAATGAATACAACAAAGGCAAAACAAGAAGCTTTGAATCACCTTTTTGTAATTTTAAATATGTTAATATTTTTAAACCTGCTTTCAATTTTCTTCTTTATTTTTTATGTGGAAATGAATTTTATAACTGAATTTTAAATATAACATCAAAATATCCGGACTAAAAATATCTTTTGTATATGCAACAGAAGTAACAAAATTTTTTGGAAATTTGAAATCAACAAGCGGTCCCATAAACCAAATTCCGTTGTTAAAACTTTGATTTTCTTCCCATTTGCCGAAACCCAAAATTCCGACCGACATAAATTTTGCAATTTCATAACTAAAAATATTTATGAAATAAAAATGATTTTCGGAATCTGGATTTAAACCAAAAAAATATCGACCTTGCAAATGAATTAACATTTTTTTTTCAAAAGGAAAAGCATTAAAATCCAATCGAGGTCCGAGCCAAGCACCGCCTAATTCGTCAAATTTTGAATATGCAAAAACGGTAATGTTTTTAAATTTAACACCAGCCATTAAATCTGTTCGGGCAATATTAATTCCGGGAAGAAAAATATGGTCGTCGGGTCGCAAGCGAATTTCAAAAGGAGAAT
>DZBS01000038.1 GCA_022729995.1 Draconibacterium orientale
TGATATAAGTATAAATATATTGCGGATCGGAATTTGGAAAAAATACTACTTTTAATCCAGATGCTCCCGTTATCATTAAACTTACGAATAGTAGTGCAAACATTCCACCAAAAAGCCATTGCGGACGCTTTGCGGCAAGCGCCCAGCGTAAAACTTTTTCGTATTTATTCATCATTTGCGGGATAAAACGATGTTGAAATTTTAATAAAATTTGCTTGCCGTAGAAATTATGCATTACAACCGAAAATGCAATAAATATTAAGAAATTTCCTATTCCCGGTAAACTAAATGCATAAAATATCAACGATGTAAAAGAAATTACTGCTGCACTTATAAGAACTTTTTTCTTATTAACAGATTGACCTTCTTCTTTATGCGACATAAACGAAACAGCAAATATCGGATTTATAATATATGCAACAATTAGTGAAGCAAAAAGAGTAATTATAAGTACAACAGGAATAAAGTGCATGAATTTTCCGGTAACACCGGGCCAAAAAACTAATGGGAAAAATGGAGCCAATGTTGTTAGTGTTCCTGAAAGTATTGGAACAAAAACTTCTCCTGCAGCATATTTTGATGCTTCGGTAATTGTCATTTTTCCTTTATTCTCATAAAAAATTCTGTGAATATTTTCTATTACAACAATTGCATCATCAACAACAATTCCGAGAGCAAAAATAAATGAAAACATAACAAGCATGTTCATTGTGTAACCCATTGCAGGCATCACAATATAGGCAATTGCCATTGAAAGCGGAACCGAAAATGCAACGAAAATTGCATTTGTTAATCCCATAAAAAACATAAGAACAATTGTAACAAGAATAAACCCGATAATAATTGTATTATTTAATTCTTCAAGTGTTGATCTTGTGAATTTTGATTGATCTCCGTTTATTGTTACTTCAACATTTTTTGGGTATTTTGTATTTTGAAGTTCGTCAATAATTGCTTTAATTTCATCGGAAGCTTTTAATAAATTTTGTCCGCTTTTTTTAATAATGTTCAGTGTAACAACATTTTGACCGTTGGCACGAGCAAAACTTTCACGTTCTTTATTTGTATCTTTAATTTCTGCAATTTCTTTTAATTTTACAATTGCTCCGCTGCCCGATTTGAAAACTATGTTTTTTATTGTTTCAATATTTTTAAATTCTCCGCTAATTTTCATCGAACGTTTCATTCCTTTAATATCCATACTTCCGCCGGATATTGTAACATTTTCGCGAGAAACTGCTGTTTCAATATCATAAAAAGTTACGCTTGCAGCTTGCATTTTATACATATCTACGTTAATATTAATTTCGCGGTCTAAAGCACCAATAATATCAACGCGAGTAATTTCCGGAAGTGCTTCAATTTTATCTTGAGCCATTTCGGCAAGTTGTTTTAGTTTTGCCAAATCTAAATCGCCCGAAAGATTTATTTGCATTATAGGAAATTCGGAAATATCAATTTCCATTACAGTCGGGTCATAAGGAAGATTATTTGGTAAACTTGATTTTGTTTTATCAACGGCATCTTTCACTTTCCTTTTTGCATCGGCAACGTCAATATTTGTTACAAATTCAACAGATATTACCGAAAAATCTTGAACCGAATTGCTTGATATTTTCTTTACACCGTTTATTGATTTGATGTTTTTCTCAAGCGGGCGAGTTATTAAGTTTTCAATATCTTCAGGAGAAGAACCGGGATAAACTGTATTCACCAAAATTGTCGGTATAACTATGTCCGGAAATTGCTCTTTTGGAATACGGTTATAGCTGATAATTCCGAAAATTGAAATAACAATTGTAAGGAAAAATATACTAATTTTATTGTCTATAGCCCAACTTGTAGGTTTAAACTCTTTTAATTTTATGTCCATTTTTTTCTTTTTTGAAAGTATTTAGTTTTGTGATTTTTAAATTGAATTTTTGATTTAATAATTTACAATTAAACTTAATAAAATCAATTATTTTTTTATCACAATACCGTCGTAGATGTTTTGGAAATTATCGGTAATAATTTTTTCGCCGACATTCAAACCTTCTAAAATTTCGGTAATTCCTGCATATTCAATTCCTGTTTTCACAATTTTTTTTCTTGCTGTCAAATTTCCGTTTTCCGAAACGGCAGTATAAACATATTTTACATCATTTTCTGTTTGTATGTAGTTTATTGGAAGTGTAATAGCTTTGTCTTTATGGTAATCGTTTATTTTTAAAACAACTATCATGTTTGCGCGATATTCGTTATCTTCGGGTGTAAATTGTGAAATTACCTGAAATGTTCTGTTTATCGGGTTAATGAATTTACTTGAAAAATCAAGTTTTTTGGTAATTTCTTTTTGTAAGTCGGGGAAATATAATATTGCAATATCGCCTTTTTTTATAGAAGAAATGTATGATTCTGAAACTTCGGCAACAACTTTTACAGATGTAAAGTTAATCACTTTAAATATTGGCAAACCGGGAGAAACTGCTTGCCCGATTTTTACGGAAATTTCTTCTACAGAACCGGAAATCGGTGATTTTATTTTATACATATCAACTTGTTCTTTTAATGTATTGATTTGATTTTCGAGCGATTCTTTGTTGTTTTTTGCAGAAAGATATTGAACTTCAGAACCAACTTTTTGTTCCCAAAGTGATTTTTGTCTGTTATAAATATCTGTTACAAAAACTAATTGCGATTCTAATTGATTTAAAGATTCTTGAATAATTCCGTCGTCTATAAAAGCCAATGTTTGTCCTTTCTTCACAAAATCGCCTTCTTTAACTAAAACCGATTTTATTATTCCGGGTGTTTGTGCTGTGGCAACAACGTTTTCAGCACCGTCAAGTTTTCCTTGAACTTCAATATAATGATTAAATATTCCGGAAACTATTTCTTGGGTTGAAGCATCTATAATTTCGTTTTGAATCGAAGTTGTGTCTGTTTTAGCAATTTCCTTTTCGAGGTTTTCGATTTCTGTATTTAGTTCGTCGCGTTGTTTTATTAATTTATCTAATTTAGCTTGATTATCATTGTTGCATGACATTCCTAAAAGAATTAGAGATACTATTATTAATGTTTTTTTCATTTTATCTTAAAATTATTTATTATATACTTTTTTTATTTTTATTATAGATTTAAAATTTTTTCAAGTTTTGCTTTTATATTCAGCAATTCTACTATTGATTGAAAATATCCGGATTGAGCCGAAAAGTATTGGTTTTGAACTTGCGATAAATCTAAACTTGACGAAACGCCGTTTTTGTATTTTATAAGAGTTTTTTCGTAAATACTTTTCGAAAGTCGGTAATTTTCTTTTTGGTTTAGATATTTATCTTGTGCTGCCAAAAAATCGTTTTTTGTTTTTTCAAATTCAATATTTAAAGCATCTTGAGCTTGTAATTTTGAGTTTTGAACTTTTTCGAGTTCTAATTTTGCTTCTTGAATTTTTGCTCTTCTCATTCCGCTTGAAAAAATCGGAAAATCTATTTGAACACCCAAAATATCGGGAGCCATAAAATTAAATTCCGGTGCATTTATTTGTTCTTGATGTCGGTAAAACGCTGCTATTGAAGGTAATAACTTTGATTTTTCACGTTGCATGCTAAGCCTTGTTAAATCTTCCTGAACTGTTAAAAGTTGAAAATCTATATTTTTATCAATAGAGAATTCTTGCAACGAAATGGCAACAAATTCAGATTCGTTTAAAAAATCTTCAAGTTTATCGGTTAATTCAATTTCACTTTCAAAAGGTAAACCCATTTGTAGTTTAAGCAAGTTCATTGCTACGTTTTTTTGACGATTTATTGATATTAATCCGTTTTTGATATTCAATGTTGTTAATGAAATTTGACTAAAATCTGTTTCTTCAATAAAACCTTGTTTGTACATTTGTTCCATATCAAGCCTTATTTTTTCCATGTTAATGTAGCTCGAATCGAGTATTTCGGCGTTTCTTTTCAGAACAAGGACCAAATAATAGGTTTGTGCTATTTGTTCTTTTGTTTCTATAATTGATTTTTCAAGTGATTTTTCCGATAAAGATTTAAAAACTCTTGACGCTTGCAAGCCCACCAAATATTCTCCGCTAAATACTAATTGAGTGAAAGTAAAATCTATTGAAGTGCTTTGTTTGCTTCCAAGTTCTATTGCCGAATATTGTAATTCGTGATAATGGTCATAAGGATCAGGAGTTTGTGTAATCGGTACAGGAATTAATGTAGCCATTTCAAGCGACGGCACCGTAAATTGGTATTGCCATGAACCTTTAACATTGAATTGCGGCAAACCTATTGCTGTTGTTTCCCAAACTTTTTTCTTTGAAATTTCAATATCAATTTGTTTGTTTTTAATCGAAGTGTTATTTTCGAGTGCATAGTTTTGTGCTTCAGAGAGTGAAAATTTTTTCACGGAAATTGTATCTTTCATTACTTCATCTTGCGATTTTACCGCGTTACCGAATATTAATGAAATGATTAATATTAAAATTAATTGTTTTTTTATCATTTTATTGTTTTTTTAATGTATCTAATTTTTCTTCTAAAAATTTAAGTCCTTTTTTACTGCATATTCCTCGCAAGTGATATATAAATAATTCGTTGAATACTTTTTTCGATGAAAATTCGTCTGTCGAAAAAAACTCTTCACTCATCATTAAATCAATTCCGGCAATATGAATTTTTGCTATAATTTCAAGGTCAAAATCGTTGCGGTATAATCCTTCGGATATTCCTTTGAGCAGATTTTTTTTAATAGTTTCGTCAATTTGTTTTGTTCTAAATTCTGAAATTTCTTTGTGAATTTTTGGATAATATTTTCTCAAATCGTATTCAACCACAGGATTTATTTCTTTGAGATATTCATTTGCAATTTTGAAAACTTCTAACGATTCTTCAATTGCATTTAAATCTTTATTGAAAAATTTTGAAAATTGACAACTTTTTTTTTCCGACTCTTCGCTTACAATTAATTGAATAATCTCTTCTTTGTCTTTAAAATATTGATATAAAGTTTTTTTTGAAATGCCCAATTCTCTTGCAATATCGTCCATTGATACACTTTTTATTCCATATTTCAGGAATAATTTTGTTACTTTTTCTAAGATTTCTATTTTTTCAGTTTCCATGTTGCAAATGTAAATAAACAATTTACACAGCAAAAACTATTTTACAAATAAAGTTTCCCGGTTTTAAAGTTTCTTTATAATGTTTTGTTTTGGAATTATATAAAGAATTGATTTTTGGGGGAATGTATTTTATTTGTAAAATTTGACTTAATTTAGGAAGTATTTTTTGAAGTTTACTTTAGTTTAAATAAAAAAGCTGTATAAAATTAGTTAAATTCTATACAGCAAATCATTATTTTTTTTAGCAGGATTATAATATTGCTTCGAGTTTTTCAATAAACTTAACTTTTGGAACTGCTCCAACTTGTTTGTCTACAACTTCTCCGTTTTTGAAAAACAAAACAGTCGGAATGTTTCTAACTCCGTATTTCATAGTTGTTTCTCTGTTGTTATCAACATCAAGTTTCACCATAAGTGCTTTGCCTGCATATTCAACAGATAATTCTTCAATTATTGGGTGAATCATTCTGCATGGTCCGCACCATTCTGCCCACAAATCAACCATTACAGGTATTTCCGATTTTAATACAACAGCTTCAAAATCGCTGTCTGTTACTGTTAATGCCATTATATTTTTATTTTTTGAATTTATATTTTATTTATAACGCAAATTTATAACCTTAAATTTTAATCTGCAAGTGTTTGTATTTTTATGAGATTTTAAAATCAATAGAGGGTCTTCTTTCCAATTCGGAAATTACTTCTCTGCTAATGTCAATTTTATGGGTTCTTGAATGCATTGTAAACCAAACTTTGTCGTCGTTATCATAAATTAAAAACTGTAAATTTTTTGAGCCTTTATGGCTCGAAAATAAATCTTCAAATTCGGTAATTGTGTTTGCCGAAATACTTTCAATAGGTATTTTTACAGTTAATGTGTTTATCATTTTTTCTTTCATTTCCGAAAGTAAACTTATTTGTTTTATTTTAAGTTCAAGTTCGTTTGCCGGATTATTCCATTTATGTTGAACAATCCCAACAAGTAGAAGAGAATATCCTACTGTAAGATAATTTTTGAATGAAACATAATCATCTCCAAATAAATAAAATTTGTGAGAACCGCTGTAATCTTCTATTGTAAATTGACCAAAATTTTTGCCTGTTTTCCCTATAGTGTTTTGCGATTCCATTACAATTCCGGCAATTTTTATTTCTTTTCCTTTTAATTTATCAATCTCTGCAAGATCCGATAATCTGTTGTTGCAATATGTATCTATCTCTAATTTAAAAATATCGAGCGGATGTTCGGATAAATATATTCCGATAACTTCTTTTTCTTTATTAAGAAATTCAATATTGTTTGCATTTTCGTTAAAAACGGGAATTGAAGGTTTTGTAATTTCAACAGATTCTCCGAATAAACCTTGTTGCGCTTCATCTCCGTCACCTTGAAATTTACTTCCGTATTTGATAATATCTTCCAAAAAAACATTTTCATTTCCGTTTGTTTTTGAGAAGAATTGGCTTCTTGAAATTCCGTCAAAACTATCAAATGCACCAGAATATACAAGCGATTCAACGGTTTTTTTGTTAATAGAAAAAAGATTTACTCTTTGAACAAAATCATAAATGTTTTTATATTCTCCGTTCTCTTGTCTCTCTTTAATAATATCGTTTACAGCAGCTTCGCCAACACCTTTAATTCCGCCAAGTCCGAAACGAACAGCACCGTCTTTGTTTACTGTAAATTTATTAAAACTTTCGTTAATATCGGGTCTCAATATTTTTAAACCCATTCTTCTGGCTTCGTCCATAAAAAGGGTAACTTTTTTTATGTCGGAAAGATTTCGACTTAAAATTGCAGCCATATATTCGGCAGGGAAATTTGCTTTTAAATATGCGGTTTGGTATGCAATATATGCGTAACAAGTTGAGTGTGATTTGTTAAATGCGTAGTGTGCAAATTTTTCCCAATCGGACCAAATTTTTTCAATAATTTTTTTGTCGTGTCCGTTTTTTGCCGAACCTTCTACAAATTTTACTTTTAGTTCTTCCATTAATGAAAAAACTTTTTTACCCATTGCTTTACGTAAAGAGTCTGCTTGTCCTTTTGTGAATCCGGCAAGTTTTTGCGAAAGTTGCATTACTTGTTCCTGATAAACAGTTACTCCATAAGTAGTTTTAAGTATTTCTTCCATTTCCGGAAGATCATAATTTATTGGGTCTTTACCGAGTTTTCTTGCTATAAAAAGCGGAATATATTCAATTGGTCCGGGACGATAAAGCGCATTCATTGCAATTAAATCTTCAAAATGTGTAGGTTTTAATGCTTTTAAATGTTTTTTCATTCCGTCGGACTCAAACTGGAATATTCCGGTTGTTTCACCTTTTGAAAAAAGTTCGTAAGTTTTTTTATTTTCTAATTCTAAATTGTCAATATCAATAGTGATATTTTGCGAATATTTTATGTTTTTAACGGCATCTTTTAATATTGAAAGATTTTTCAAACCCAAGAAGTCCATTTTTAACAATCCGATATCTTCAACGTGTTTTCCGTCGTATTGAGTTACATATAATTCCGATTCTTTTGATGTGCACAATGGAATATGTTCGTCTAAATCATCGCGACTTATAATAATTCCGCAAGCGTGAATTCCTGTTTGTCTTACGGAGCCTTCAAGTTTTTCGGCATATTTAAGTGTATTAATAATCAGCGGGTCATTTGATTCTTTTTCTTTTGCAAATTCGGGAACTTGTTTATATGAATCGCTAATTGTAATTCCGGGTTTTTCAGGAATAAGTTTTGTTAATCTTGTTGATTCAAAGAGCGGTAATTTCAAAACTCTGGCTACATCTTTTATAGAACCTTTTGCTGCCATTGTTCCAAATGTAACAACGTTGGCAACTCTTTTCTTTCCGTATTTTTCTACTACGTATTTTAATACTTTTCCTCTTCCGTCTTCATCAAAATCAATATCAATATCGGGCATTGATATACGATCGGGATTAAGGAATCTTTCAAAAAGTAATCCGTATTTAAGCGGGTCAATATCTGTAATTTTTAAGCAATATGCAACAACCGAACCTGCTGCCGAGCCTCTTCCCGGACCAACAGCTACGTCCATTTCTCTTGCAGCTTTTATAAAATCCCAAACAATAAGAAAATATCCGGGAAATCCCATTGTTATTATTGTATTTAATTCAAAATCAAGTCTTTCTTTGATTTCTGAAGTTATTTCCGACCATCTGTTATTTGCACCTTCATAAGTTATGTGTCTTAAATATTCACCTTCGTCGGTAAATGGTTCAGGCATTTGAAATGCGGGCATCAACGGAGCTCTGTCTAATTCGTAATCTTCTATTTTATCGGAGATTTCTATTGTATTTGCGAGTGCTTCGGGCAAATCGGCAAAAAGTTCTTTCATCTCATCTTGAGTTTTAAGAAATTCTTCGCCTGAATATTTTATTCTTGTGGGGTCGTTTAAATCTTTTCCGGTGCTAAGCGCTATAAGAATATCGTGAGCATAAGCGTCTTCTTTGTTAATGAAATGTACATCGTTTGTTGCAATGTATTTTATTCCGTGTTTTTTTGAAATTTCAACAATTGCACGATTTACGGTTTCTTGTTTTTCAAGTGTGTTGGCATCTTTTTCCGGGTCGCCGGTTTTGTGTCGTTGCATTTCGAGGTAAAAATCTTCCCCAAAAACTTCTTTATATCTTAAAGCTGTTTCTTCTGCTTTTTCTATTTCTCCTCTTAATATTTCTTTTGGAATTTGACCGCCCAAACAAGCTGTTGTAATTATTAATCCTTCGGAATATTTAAAAAGAAGTTCTTCGTCGATTCTTGGTTTGTAATATAAACCGTCTATCCAACTTTGAGAAATTATTTTGCTTAAATTGTTGTATCCTAATTTGTTTTTTGCAAGTATAATTAAATGGTAACCGCTTCTGTCTTCTTTTGTGGTTTTATCTTGCATCGAACGTCGGGCAACATAAGTTTCGCAACCCAAAATTGGTTTAATGCCTGATTTTTTGGCCGTTTTATGAAAAATTTTAACGCCGAACATGTTTCCGTGATCGGTAATTGCAACGGATTTCATTCCGTCGTTTTTGACTTTTTCGATGAGCTTCGTTATTTCAGAGGCTCCGTCGAGTATAGAATACTGCGTGTGTAAGTGTAAATGAGTAAATTCAGACATTTTGGTATGGGGTATTTCCTTGTAATGTAAACTTTGATTTTATTTTAAATAGGGTACTATTTCAAGATGTAAAGATAGTAATTATGACCTATCATTCCTTAATTGTTGAAAACTAAATTTTGTCGTTGTAAAGTATTGAAAATGTAAAGAATACATTACAGGTTTTTAAAATATTTAAAATTTTATTGAAAAATATTACAATAATTACATCAGATTTCTTCTTAAAAAATCTTATTTTGGAATATTCTTAACTGATATAAAACAAAATTAATTAATATGAGATTTACAAAATATTAATTGTTTGTTTATTTTTTAATAATCAATTTAGGATAAATTAACTACTTTTGCCCAAGTATTGAAAAATTATTTTATGAACAGAAAAGTTAGAGTAAGATTTGCTCCAAGCCCAACGGGGCTGTTACATGTAGGCGGTGTTAGAACTGCACTTTTCAATTATTTATTCGCTAAAAAACATGGCGGAACATTTATTTTGAGAATCGAGGATACTGACCAAACTCGCTATGTTGAAGGAGCTGAAGATTATATTATGAAATCTTTAGAATGGTGCGGAATAAATATTGACGAAGGTGTTAAAGAAGGCGGTAAATACGCACCTTACAGACAATCCGAAAGAAAAAATATTTATAAAAAATATGCACTTGAACTTGTTGAAAGCGGAAATGCTTATTACGCTTTTGATACTACCGAAGAGTTAGATGAAATGAGAGAAAGACTCGAAAAATCCGGTTCTTCGGTGCGACAATATAATGCAGTTACAAGAGGCGAAATGAAAAATTCTTATACACTTTCCGGTGAAGAAGTTCAGAAGAGAATTGCAAATAAAGAATCTTATGTTATCAGATTTAATATTCCTGTTAACGAAGAACTTATTGTGCATGATATAATTAGAGGTGATGTGAAAATTAACACTTCCGAACTTGACGATAAGGTTCTTTTCAAATCTGACGGATTACCAACTTATCACCTTGCAAATATTGTTGACGACAGATTAATGGAAATTTCTCATGTAATTAGAGGCGAAGAATGGTTGCCTTCGCTTCCTTTACATGTTTTATTATATAGAAGTTTGGGTTGGGAAAATTTAATGCCCGAGTTTGCACATTTATCGTTAATATTAAAACCAAACGGAAAAGGAAAATTAAGCAAACGCGACGGCGACAGTCTCGGATTTCCGGTATTTCCTCTTCAATGGGAAGACCCGAAAACAGGTGAAATTACTAAAGGATTTAAAGAAGAAGGATATTTGAGAGATGCTTTTATAAATATGATTGCGCTTTTGGGTTGGAATCCCGGAACCGATCAAGAAATTTTTTCGGTTGATGAACTTATTCAATTATTTGATTTGAAAAGAATTGGAAAAGCCGGAGCAAAATTTTCGCCCGAAAAAGCAAAATGGTATAACCAACAATATATCAAAACAATGAGTAATTCCGAATTAGCAGAAATTTTCAAACCAATTATTGCCGAGAAAAATCACTCTTGCACAAACGAGTTTATAGAGAAAGTTGCCGAATCGGTTAAAGAACGAATTGTTTTGATAAACGATTTTTGGGCTCATGCTTCTTTCTTTTTCGAAACTCCGAAAGAATATAATCCTGCTGTTGTAAAAAAGAATTGGAAGGAAGATACTGTTGAAAATTTGAATAAGATTAAAGAAATTATAGAAAATATTAGTGAATCTGACTTTTCAACAGAAAATACAGAGAATTTGGTTAAAAAATATATTGAAGAAAATCAATTAAATTTCGGAAAAATACTTAATCCGCTAAGATTAGTTTTAACCGGAACAGGCGGCGGACCTCATCTTTTCGATATTGTTTCTATGATTGGAAAAGAAGAAACACTTAAAAGAATCAGTAAAGGAATATCTGAAATATAGATTAAAAAATCTTAAAAAAAATTGTTCTCTTTTTTTATTTAGAAAAATTAGGAGAACAATTTTTTTTTATGCTACATTTACCGGTTATATTTTAAAACGATGTGATGGTAAGATTTAGTACGGTAAGAAAAGTAGCTGATGTTATTTTACTTACGGTTGCGTTTTTTTCGGTTGTTTCAATTTTAATACTTTACGGATTTTTTATAAATATTTATCAAACTGTTTTATTATTAAGGCTTGAGCATGTTTTTGCTTTGATTTTTATTTTTGGATTATCTGCAAATATTTTAAACTCAAAATCAAAAAAAACATTTATAAAGAAGAATTTTATTCAAATACTTTTAACTTTCATTTTTTTTGTAGTTGATTTATTTGAAACCTACAATATTCTAACATCGCCACATGGTTTTGAAATAAATAGAAACGCTTATTCGAGAGATGAATTTTTCATAATTTTCTTACACATATTTTTGATAATCAGCTCATTTGTTGCAATTACAAAATACAGAGATATTTGGCTTATTTTTCCTTTACGAGCTTCAAGAATTTTAGTTCTTTCGTTCTTTTTTGTAATTGCTGCAGGAACATTATTATTAAAACTTCCAAAAGCAAACGTCGGATTATCATGGATTGATGCATTTTTTACAGCAACTTCGGCTGTTTGTGTTACAGGATTAAGCACTGTTGATATATCACAAACTTTAACTTTTGAAGGACAATTTATTTTAATGGGATTAATTCAAATCGGAGGTCTCGGAATTGTTACACTCACAACATTTGTAGCAATATTTTTATCTCAAGGTTTTAGGCTTAAAGACCAAGTAATATTATCTGAAATTATGGACGATCAAAGTTCAAATTCAATTTCTACAACTCTTATAAAAATTATCGGTTTAACATTTACGATTGAGATTATTGGTGCATTTGCATTTTATGTTTCGTGGCTAAATTTTGATTTTAACACTTTTGAACGAATTTTTTATTCTTTATTCCACTCTGTAAGTGCATATTGTAATGCAGGTTTTAGTAATTATTCAGGTGGATTTGAAAATCCAATGTTTTCAAATCACTTTTCGACTTTAATAATTTTAATGATATTGATTATTCTGGGTGGTTTGGGATTTTACACAATGACATATATATTTTTCAGAAAAAAGAATTTTTACAGTCAAGGACTTCAGTTGCAAACCAAAATTATTCTTATAACAAGCGGAGTTCTAATTGTTGGCGGTTCAATATTAATATTTATTCTTCAACATAATGCTTGGGCCGATTTACCGTTAAAAAATCAAATTATGAATTCTGTTTTCTTAAGCGTAACCAGCAGAACAGCGGGATTTTCAAATGTAAATGTGGGAACTGTTTTAGTTCCCACATTAATGATTGTTGTTTTTTTAATGTATGTTGGAGCTGCTCCAAATTCAACCGGAGGCGGTATAAAAATTACAACATTTGTAACTTTGGTTTTTGGAGTTTGGGCTTTTATCAGAGGAAAAGATAAAGTAGAAATTGGTTGGAATACAATAAATATGATAGTTGTAAGGAGATCATTAATCGTATTTTTTATTTCAATTTCTTTGATTTCCGTATCAGTTTTTATTCTTTCAATTACAGAAAATTACATAATTGTAGGAAATCAAAGATCAGATATTTTTAGTTTATTTTTTGAAACAGTTTCAGCTTTTGGAACAGTTGGATTATCAAGAGGAATAACTCCTTTTTTGTCGGAAATAGGTAAATTCGTATTAATTGTTGTAATGTTTTTTGGCAGAGTAGGTTTATTTACATTAGCAATTGCAATTGGAGAAGAAAAATATCATACAAAATATAAATACCCGGAAACTAACATAATGGTAGGATAATATGTCAAAAAAACAAAAATACGTGCTAATAGGCATGGGCGCTTTCGGAATCGAAATTGCAAGAACATTACTCGCTCATAACGAAGATATTTTGGTTATGGATAAAAATGAGAATACAATTAATAAATTGAAAAAAGAAGGGTTTGATTTTGCGGTTCAATTGAATGCCACTGATGAAGGAACTCTCTCAAGATTTATAAATCCTGAAGATATTGTTATTCTTGCGATGGGTGAATCTTTTGAAGATAATATACTGATTGTTGGGATTTTAAAAGAAATGGGTATTAAAAAAATATATGCCAGAGCAACAACAGAAATTCAAATGAAAATTCTCGACAGGCTCGGAATTACAGAAACTCTATTCCCTGAAAAACAAGAAGGAAAAAGACTTGCTTTGAGACTTCTTTTTGATGATTTCAAATTTATTGATGAGTTTACTAAAGATATTTTCATTGGTGAAATTGATGTTCCCGAGACTTTTTGCGACAAAACAATTATTGAAATTGATTTAAGAAAAAATTATAAAATAAATGCAATAGGCATAAAACATAAAATTACCGAAAAAGACGGAAAAATTACCGAGCAGTTAATTCAAATTGGATTTGAAGCAATAAAGTTAAATAAAAGCCATTCATTAATTGTTGTGGGTCTCGAAAAAAATATTCGAAATTTAATAGAATCTACCGAATAGATTATTTAATGAAACATCCATATATATTTATCGACACACAAACGAATGATTATTTAAGATGTTCCTATGTGACCTTTAAAATCAATTAAAAATAATCACATGAAATTCATTGATATACACACACATAAAAGAATTAGGGACAAAGTTGAAGTTTTTTCTTTAAACAATGTTTTGGTTAATGAAAATGAAGTTTTAAGTAAAGATAAATATTATTCTGTTGGAATTCACCCTTGGTATGTTGCTGAATATAAATTTGATGAATATATTGATTTGTTCAAAAGTTATTTTGAAAACAAAAATGTAATAGCGGTTGGAGAAATTGGATTAGATAAATTTAAAGAAAATTTCGATTTACAAATTAAGTATTTTGAATATCAACTAAAATTTGCTGAAGAAAATCAACTTCCTGTAATAATTCATTGTGTAAAATCTTTTGAAGAAATTATTAAAATTTTATCAGAATTCAATTTTAAGAATCCGATAATTTTTCACAGATATGGCGGAAACTCTCAAATAACAACACGTTTACTAAATTTTAATTCATATTTTTCATTCGGAGATTCTGCTCTAAACGAAAAATCAAGTTCTCAAAGAATTTTAAAACAAATTCCGCTCGACAGATTATTTCTTGAAACCGACGATTCAAATATCAATTTAAAAGAAATATATTCCAAAACAGCCCAATTGAAAGAAATTACATTAGATAATTTGTTAACAGCAATAATAGAAAATTATAATAAAATTTTCAAAAACATTTCTAATTTATGATATTGGAACAATTTTCACGAACTATTTTATTGTTGGGAAATGAGAAATTTGAAAAAATTATTAATTCTCATGTTCTGGTAGTCGGACTTGGCGGTGTCGGCGGATATGCAGTTGAACAATTGTGCAGAGCAGGTATTGGCGAAATTACAATTATTGATGCCGATATTGTTAATGAAAGCAATATAAACAGACAAATTATTGCATTAAAAAGCACCGCAGGGAAATTAAAAACCGAAATATTTGAGCAAAGGTTAAAAGATATAAATCCGGAAGTAAAAATAAATTCTATTTCAGAATTTTTTACACCTAAGCATTTTGAAACTTTTTTTAATAATAAGAAATTCGATTATGTTGTTGATGCAATTGACACGCTTGCTCCCAAAATTTCGCTTATAAAAGCTTGTTTGGCAAATAAAATTCCGTTGGTTAGTTCAATGGGTTCCGGCGGAAAGTTTAATCCGACAGAGGTAAAAATTTCGGATATTTCAAAATCATACAATTGTCATTTGGCTCGGTTTGTAAGAAAACGCTTACATAAAACCGGAATAACAAAAGGTTTTAAAGTTGTTTTTTCTTCGGAAATTACAAATAAAGAAGCAATAGTTTTAGAGAAATCGGAAAATAAAAATTCAAACGTCGGAACTATTTCATATATGCCTGCAATGTTCGGATTATATTGCGCTTACGCCGTTTTATCGGATTTATCGCAATAATCTGTTTTTGGTTCAATTCATTTTCTTATATTTGAGAATATCATTAAATTTCAATTATTATGAAAAATATATTTTCTAAAAGCTTAATTCTCTTTGTTTTCGCAGTTTTTCCTTTGTTTTCTTTTAGCCAAATTTTTGGCGGCGGATTTATTTTTGGAGTTTGCGGAAGCCAAGTCGACGGCGACGAACAATCCGGATTTAAACGTCCGGGAATACTTTCAGGTGTTTATGTTGATGTGAATTTAGGAAAAAGATCATCTGTTGATTTGGAGTTGTATTATGCCGGAAAAGGTGCCGTTTTAAACGAAAGTTTTACAGACGGAACAACTTATCAGGTTTTTAAAACAAGTTTGAGATATATTGAATTTCCTATTATGTATGATTTCAAAATTACCGATAAATTTAGCTTTGGTTTTGGACCGGCATTTTCATATTTAATTAGTTCTAAACTTATTATCAACGGTTTTGTATCATCGCCCGATGATTATACGATGAATAATTTTGATTTTGCTCCAATGATTCAATCCGATTTTTATTTGACCGATAATATTTTAATTAATGTAAGATATTCTCATTCAAGTTTTTCTATTAGAGCTGATGATGTTTGGTATAATAGTAATTTAAGTATTTCATTAAGATATAAACTTAAATAATATGCCGAAATTAAAATTGGCTGTAGGTGTTTCCGGAGCAAGCGGAATGATTTATGCAAAACAACTTATTGAAAGATTGCAAACCGACGAATTGCTGTCTCAAATAGACGAATGCGGAATTGTTTTTTCGGGTAATGCTAAAGATATTTGGAGAGACGAATTGGGTAATTTTGATGAAACTTCAATTGCTTTTCCTGTTTTTGAAAACAGTTCGTTTTATGCACCTTTTGCTTCAGGTTCGGCAAAATACGATGCAATGATAATTTGTCCGTGTTCTATGGGAACTTTGGGTCGAATATCGTCAGGAATTTCCGAAGGATTAATTACGAGAGCATCAGATGTTATGCTGAAAGAAAGAAAAAAATTGATACTTGTAACAAGAGAAATGCCTTTGAATTTAATTCATATCAACAATATGAAAATTATTACTGAAGCCGGCGGAATTATTTGTCCGGCAAGTCCGGCTTTTTATCATAATTCCGAAAATTTAAACGAAATTATTGATACGGTTATTGAAAGAATTTTAGATTTAGCCGGTTTTAAAATAAAAGCAAAGCGATGGAAATCCAACGATTAAGTTATACCGTTTTCGATAAATAATTCTACATAATCAATATCATCAAATAAAATGTGATTTTTATTCCATGTTTTGATATATGTCAGCAATGCATATATTTCAATGGGTTTACTGCCTTCATAAGTGTCGTAAAATTTACGAAGTTTATCAATAAATTCTTTATGTATACTTTTATGGCTTTCGGTTTTCTTATATTTGAAATCAATCATATATTTTTCTTCAAAACCAAAATGATAATCGGCATAATCAATAAATTCTTTTAAGGCTTTGATAAAATCATTTTCTTCTTTTCCCAATTTGAAATTTCTATATAATTGATTTGCAAGATGAACCCATCTTTTGTGTTGCTGGTCAATTATTTCGATTCCGATACTCAACAAATCATTCCAATTTATTAAATCATCAAAATTGATATTATTTGTTTTAATATTGTTTTCTTTTAGTATACTTTCTAAGTGTTCAATTTTAATTGTATTTTCAAACTCAATTTTAGTTGTTTTTTCAACTTTATGAATGTTCTCATTAGTTAATTCAATTTCTTTTGATATTTCTGTCAGGAAGAATATATAGCTGACATTTGCATTAATCATTTCTTTTATATATCTTACTTTGAAATAGTTAGTTATATTTTTTTCGTTTTCAAAAGAAAATGATTTTAAATTTGAAAGTTTATATTCATCAATAATTAATTCTTTGTTAATTATATCTCCAAATAATGCTTTTGCATTAGGTTTTTCATCGGAAGTTTTTGGGAAAAGTTTTTGAGATACAATGTTTTGATTTGTAATTTCCCCAAATTTATTTGTAATTATAATTAAATCGGAAGTATTTTCGAAAATTGAATTTATATAAATTGATTGTTGAGAGAATTCGGCATTTACCTTTTTGTTTTCTGTGCTTAGTTCTGTGATTTTTTCTTCTTGCTCAATTTCGTGTTTTTCGAGCATTTTATGAGTAAGTCTAAGCTCACTTAATGTTTTTCTGAGCTGTTCTTCTCTTTTGTCGCTTTCTTCTTGAGTTGCTTTTAATTCTTCAATATTTTGAAGTAATTCTTCTTCTTGCTCTCGCATTTTTGAAGCTTGCTTGTTTGATTGTTCAAGAAGCATTGCTGTTCTTGAGTTTATTCTTGCCGTGGAAAGAGTTGATGCGATACTTTCGGCAATTTTCTCAACAAGTTCAACTTCATATTTTTCAAACTTATTAAATGATGCAAGTTCAATAACTCCAAGAATTTCTTGTTCCATTTTTAGAGGAACAAGTAAAATACTTTTTGGATTTGCGCTGCCAATTCCGGATTCTATTTCGATATATTCGTTCGGAACATCGGTCATGTAAACTGTATATTTCTCAATTGCAACCGAGCCTACAAGTCCTTCTCCGAGTTTTATTTGTTTTTCTACAAATTTCTTTCTGTTATATGCGTAAGCTCCAAGCAAATCAAGGTATATATTGTTTTTATTTTCATCATTCAAAATAAAAATTCCGCCTTGGTTTGCATTCATAAATTTAACCAATCCGGAAATAATTTCGTTCGATAATTCTGTCAAACTTTCGGTATTTTTTCTTAAAATATCTCCAAACAAAGCTAATCCTTCGCTTGTTCTGTTTCTTTGAGCGTCTTCAATTTGTCGTTTCTCTTCCTCTTCTTTTGCGGTTCTTAAACTGTCCTGCATCGAAAGAAGCGAATTACCCAAAACGTCGTTTTCTCCAAGCGGTTTATAATTTGTTGTGAAGTTTCCTTTTCCAATTTCAAGAGAGAATTCTGAAGTTATTTTTAAACCTTTTACTAATTCATTAATGGCACTTCCCATATCGCCAATTTCATCTGTATTATTAACTTTAACTTCTTTAGGAAGTTCTCCTTTTGTTAATAAATCTATATTCTTTTTTAATTCCGATAAGGGATCTAATATTGTTTTTGAAATAATTAGTGATATAATAATTGAAAATATAAGTAAAAATAATATATAATATATTGCTGTATTTGAAGATGTAATATAGAGTTCTTTTGATTCATTTTCAATTCTTTGTGCTCTTTTTAATGCAATTATTTCTGTATTATTTAATTTTTTAATTATTTGCTGACAAGTTTTTTGGATATGCTTTTTTTGGTCGGACGAAATATCCGATAATATTTGCGAAAGTGTCTGTTTTGAAATTATTTGTGTAGAGTCTATGTTTTCTGCTGTTTTTAGTTTTATAAACTCTCCGTAATATTCATCTATATTTATCGCTTGGTATTTTTTTTCGGTAAGTTGGTCGAATGATGTTATGATTTCTGTTTCAAAAATTTCGGCTATTTGCTTAACAGAATCGATAATTTGAATGTTTTCATTATCTGTTTTTTTATTAAGTAAAGATATTTCCGATATTTTTTCAAATAACTTGTTTAGTTTATTTTTGTTATTTATATGTTTTTTTTCCGAATTAAGAAGTTCTAATTGATTGTTTGAATTATAAATGTCGCTTGCAATTGAAATTTCATTTTCAAAAATATTTCTGCTGTCTTTAAGAAGGTTTGATGTTAGAAGTGCTTCGGTTGAATTTATTCTTTTATTATCAAGTTTTTCAAGAGTATTTATTTCGCGAATACCTGAAATGAATATTACAAATATAATTATCCCGAATCCGGAAAGCAATTTTGTTCTTATGCTTAAATTTCGAAAAAAGGTATTCATCTTCTTCTTTATTTATGTTTTTGGGTTAAAGAAATTTAAGTTGATATTAAATCAATGAAACTAAATGTTTAAACCGATAAATTTATAAAATAAATTGTAAATTTTACTGTAAATTTAAAAATAAAAAACATAAAAAAAAATACCCTTGTTGTTTTAAGGGTATTTTTGATATTATTTTTATTGAACTTCGGTTGTGAGATTGAGGAATTTTTTCCTAAAAATAAATAACATCACAACTCCGATTGTTATACATGAATCTGCTATATTAAAAATTGGTCGGAAGAATTCAAAATCGGTTCCACCCCAAAACGGCATCCATTCGGGAAACGTTCCTCTTACAAGCGGGAAATATAACATATCTACAACCGAACCATGTAAAAAGCTTGTGTAACCACCGCCTTCGGGCAAAAATGTTGCAATTTCATAAAAAGATGAACTGCTAAATATTAATCCGTAGATTGCGCTGTCAATTATGTTGCCCGTTGCACCTGCTAAAATAAATGCGAGCGAAACAAGTGTAATTGTCGGGAAATTTTTTTTGGCAATATCAATCATATACCAGATTATTCCGCCAATGGCCAATAGTCTTAAAATACTGAGAATTAGTTTGCCTGTGTTACCGCCAAATTCCATTCCAAAAGCCATTCCTTTGTTTTCGGTGAAATATATTTTGGACCATTCTCCAAATATAACGTATGACTCGCCAATTGTCATGTGGGTTTTAACCCATATTTTTAAAATTTGGTCGGCAATTATTAATATTAAAGCAATTAAAATTGCTTTAGTTAATTTATTCATTAATAAAGGTTTTAAGTTTATTTTCTTTTTAGTTTTGCATCTATTGAAAGTGTTGCATGAGGAACTGCCAATAATCTTTCTCTTGTTATTAGTTTACCTGTTTCTCTGCAAATACCGTAAGTTTTGTTTTCAATTCTTACCAATGCTGCTTCTAAATGAGTTATAAACTTTAACTGACGCATTGCAAGTTCTCCGTTTTGTTCTCTGGAAAGTGTTGTTGCACCTTCTTCCAAAACTTTAAATGTTGGAGAAGTATCTTCAATATCGTTTGAGTTTTTATGTGTTAAAGTATTTTTTAAAAGTTCATAATCTTTTTTTGCTCTTTCGAGTTTTTCTAAAATTATTGTTTTAAATTCCTGCAATTCTTCGTCGGAATATCTTTTTTTCTCAATTTTGTTTTCTTCGCTCATAACAATAAAATTTGTGTTTTGTTAAACTAATTTGTCTTTGATATTTTTATTGTAACTGTCAGATCATCATCTAATTCAATTTCTTTGGCTGTTGCGCCGTTTTCGGATATTGATTGAGTGAAACTGATTTCTTTTGCCAAAACTTGTGTCTTTATGTATTCTGAATAATAGTTTACGACTTCTTCGGCGATTTTGTTTCTGTTAATTTCTATTTTAATTTTATCTGTAACCTCCATTCCGGAGTCTTTTCTAAGGTTTTGAATTTTATTTACCAATTCTCTGGCAATTCCTTCTTGTTTTAAACTTTCTGTAATCGTTGTATCTAAGGCTACAGTTATTGTTCCGTTACCTGTTGCAAGCAAGCCAGGCATTTCATCGGTTAAGATTTCTACTTCTTCAAGTGTTAATTTAATTTCTTGATTTTCAACTTTTAAATAGAGATAATTATTCTTTTCAAATTCAAAAATTTCTTTTTGCTCGATGGAATTTAAAGTATCTGTTATAAATTTCACCAACTTACCATATTTTTTTCCTAAAACTGCAAAGTTAGGTTTTACTTTTTTAAGAAACAAGCCTGTTGAGTCGGATAAATATTCTATTTCTTTAACGTTAATTTCTGATGTTATAATTTCTTTAACCGAATTTATTTGCTCTATAAATGATTCATCTAAAACAGGAAGCATTATTTTTTGAAGCGGCTGTCGAACTTTTATCTTGCTTTTACGCCTCAAACTTAATGCCATAGATGAAATTTGTTGAGCTTTTTCCATTCTGTCTTCTAATGCTTTATCTATTAGCGAATTATCAACTTTAGGAAAATCTACTAAATGAACTGAATCTGTTTTTATTTTTCCGCTTACATTATTTAAATCTGTAAATAATCTGTCTGAATAAAACGGTGCAATCGGCGACATTAATACGGCAACTGTTGAAAGGCAAGTGTATAATGTTTGATATGCAGATATTTTATCTTCGTCATAAACTTGTCCCCAAAAACGTTTGCGGTTTAAGCGAACATACCAGTTACTTAAATTATCAGAAACAAAGTCATGAATTAATCTTCCTGCTTTTGTAGGTTCTAATGTATCGAGAGCTTCGTCAACTTCTTTTATTAATGTGTTTAATAATGAAATAATCCATCTGTCAATTTCCGGACGTTTGTTAATTGGTATTTCAGCTTGCTCGAAACTGAAATTATCCAAATTTGCATATAGTGCAAAGAATGAATATGTGTTGTATAGTGTTCCGAAGAATTTACGTTTAACTTCATCAACACCTGCCATGTCGAATTTTAGATTGTCCCAAGGTTTGGCATTTGTAATCATATACCAACGAAGCGGGTCTGATCCGTAGCTTTCTATTGTTTCAAAAGGGTCAACAAGTGTTTCGGGTTTTGATTTAGACATTTTATCGCCGTTTTTATCTAAGACCAAGCCTGTTGATATAATGTTTTTAAATGCAACAGAATCCATAAGCATTGTGCCTATTGCATGAAGTGTAAAAAACCAGCCTCTTGTTTGGTCAACACCTTCGGCAATAAAGTCGGCAGGGAATTTTTGGTTGAATATTTCTTTATTCTCAAACGGATAATGCAGTTGTGCATAAGGCATAGCTCCTGAATCGAACCAAACATCTATTAAGTCGGTTTCGCGAAACATTTTTTCGCCTGTTTTTGATACAAGTATTATTTCATCAACTCTTGGACGGTGAAGATCTATCTTGTTATAATTTTCTTTTGAGAAGTCGCCGGGTATGAAATTTGAATAAGGACTGTCTTTCATAAATCCGGCTTTAATAGATTTCTCTATTTCGTTTTTAAGTTCTTCTATCGAACCGATACAAATTTCTTCCGCAGCATCTTCTGTTCTCCAAATAGGCAAAGGAGTTCCCCAAAACCGTGATCGAGAGAGATTCCAATCTATTAAATTTTCGAGCCATTGACCAAAACGACCTTCGCCGGTTGCTGTAGGTTGCCAATTTATGGTTTTGTTAAGCTCAATCATTCTGTCTTTTGCAGCTGTTGATTTAATAAACCAAGAGTCGAGCGGATAATACAGAACCGGTTTGCCTGTTCGCCAACAATGCGGATATGAATGTTCGTGCTTTTCGGTTTTGAAAAGTTTATTTTCTTTCTTCAGTTTAACTACAATATCAAGGTCGATACTTGGCTCTGATTCTAATTTTTCTGTTCCGTAAACATTTTTAACGGGTAGATTAGAAAACTCGCCAACTCCGTCTATAAAGAAACCGTTCTTGTCAACTAATGTAAGCGAGCCGATTCCGTTTTGTTTGGCAACACGATAATCGTCGGCACCAAAGCTTGGTGCAATGTGAACGATTCCTGTTCCGTCTTGTGTTGTAACAAAGTCGCCAATGAGTACACGAAATGCATCGCCGTCTTCGGGTTGTTGATAAGGAAGAAGTTGTTCGTAGCAAACTCCTTCAAGTTCAAAGCCTTTATGTTCACCGATAACTTTGAACGGAATGTTTTTGTCGCCTTCTTTGTAATCTTCAAGCAATAATTCGGCATTCTTTTCGGGGAAAAGTGTTGTTGCCAAATCTTTTGCCATTATAATTGTAACGGGTATGTTTGTGTAGGGATTGAATGTTTGTATTTTTTGATATACAATGTTCTTTCCTACGGCAAGTGCAGTGTTTGATAATAATGTCCAAGGAGTTGTTGTCCATGCAAGGAAGAATAAATCGGTATTAATATCTTTAAATAATAATTCAGATTTGTGATTTCTAATTGCTTTGAATTGTGCAATTCCGGTAATGTCTTTTACATCTCGATAACTTCCCGGCATATTTAGTTCGTGCGAACTTAATCCGGTTCCTGCTCCGGGCGAATATGGTTGTATTGTGTAGCCTTTGTATAAAAGACCTTTATTATATAGTTGTTTTAAAATCCACCAAATTGATTCTATATATGAGTTTTCGTAAGTAATATAAGGGTTTTTCATATCAACCCAATAACCCATTTTCTTTGTAATTTCTTCCCACTTGTCGGTGTATTTCATTACTTCATCGCGACAAGTTTGATTATATTTATCTACTGATATTTTTGTTCCGATATCATCTTTCTTGATACCGAGTTTTTTCTCAACAGCAAGTTCAACAGGAAGCCCGTGAGTGTCCCAGCCGGCTTTACGTTCAACTTTAAAACCTTTAAGAGTTTTATATCTGCAAAAAGTATCTTTTAATGTTCGTGAAATAACGTGATGAATACCGGGCATACCGTTAGCCGACGGCGGACCTTCATAAAATACAAAGTCGGGATGACCGTTTCGGGTGTCGATACTTTGTTGAAAGGTGTTGTTTTTGCTCCATTCTTCGAGCATTTCTTTGTTTATCAAAGACAAATCTAAACCTTTATATTCACGAAATTTCTTACTCATTTTAATCTATTTTATAAAGTTTTGCAAAGTTAGTTTTATACGTAAAATTTACAAATAAAAAAAGCCCCTTTGGTTGTTTGGGGCTTTAAATATTTTCTTTTTTGTTGTTAATATTCTATTTCCCCAGATATTGTTTAGCAATTTTGGTTATATATTTTCCAATAATATCAAATTCAAGATTGACAATGGTTCCTTTTTTAAAAGTGTGGAAGTTTGTAAGCTCGTAAGTATATGGAATTATAGCTACTTGAAATGTTGTGTCTTGCGAGTTTACAACAGTTAAGCTAACACCGTTGACCGATATTGAACCTTTTTCAACTGTTAGATTACCTGTTGAGTTATCAAATTCAAATGTATAATACCAGCTTCCGTCCGCAGATTCTACATTTGTGCAAACAGCGGTTTGGTCAACGTGCCCTTGTACGATGTGTCCGTCCAATAAACTTTCGGGACGCATGCTGCGTTCGAGGTTTACTTTGTCGCCAATTTGTAAAAGACCTAAATTGGATTTTATTAAAGTTTCTTGAATGGCAGTAACAGTGTAAGTATTATCGGTTACGTCAACAACAGTGAGGCAAACTCCATTGTGAGACAAGCTTTGGTCTATTTTAAGTTTGTCAACAAAGCTGCACGTTAATGTAAAGTGAACATTCTCACCTTCTTTGCGTATTGCTTTTACTATTCCTACAGTTTCTACTATTCCTGAAAACATTTCTTTTAAATTATATGTTTTTTTAAGAGTGCAAATTTATAAAAATTGCTTTTATATCATTCAGTTTTTACAAACTTTTTAATAATATATTTTTTATCAATATAAAAACCTATAAACCAAACGCCTGTATTTAGATTATTTATATCAAAAGTAAAGATATTTTGCGGTGAATTATAATTGTTATATTCAAGATATATTTTTCCGAGAGAGTTTGTGAATATAATTTTTTCGGGAGATACAGCTTGTGGGAATTCAACATATATTTCATCTTTTGAGGGATTCGGTGAAAGTGTAATTGTTGTTGATTGTTCGTCCGTGTCAATGATTTTTCTTATTATCGACTTAGCAATAATATCTTTTTGCGGGTCGAAAATGATGCTATTGACTTCGAAATCTAAGTTTGCAACGTATTCTTGACCTGCGAATGTGTTTGTGAATGTTATTGTGGTGTCTTGTGATGTTCCGATGAATTTTATAGCTACATCCGACGGAAAGAAATCTACTGTAACAGATGATTGCGACTGAGATAGTTTGATACTTACATCGTTAATCGGGTTTTGTTGCCAGTCTATAGTGTAAATTGGGTAGCCTTGGGCGTATATCCAGATGTCGAAGAAGTTAGTGAGATCCATACCTGATGTTTGTTCCATGTGATTTTTGAAATCGGCGGTTGATGCGAATTTGTTTGCAAGTTTTGTATCGAGCAAATAGTTTTGCATGCCTTTGAAAAATGCTGTATCGCCAACTTTTTTGCGTAATGTATGAAGCACCATTCCTCCTTTTGAGTAGCTGAGGCGACTATCGAATATTCTGTTTATGTCGGTAGTGTCTGTTACATATACTGAACCGTTATAAATACTTGTTATAAAGTTAATTTCAGACTGTTTCCAAGCTGTGAACGAGCTGTATTTAATTGTGTCGAGTTTGTTTTCGACACAAAGACCTTCCAAATATGTTGCAAAACCTTCGTTTAGCCAAATGTCTCCCCACGAACCGCAGGTAATGTAATCGCCAAACCATTGATGTGCAAGTTCGTGAGCCATAAGAAAGAATTCGAAGTTTACCATAAAGCTCATTGTTTGATGTTCCATTCCGCCGCCCCAACTGAATTGTGCATGACCATATTTTTCATTTTTGTAGGGATACGGAATAAACAAATCGCTGTAGAGTTTAATTACATTTAGCACATTGTGAGTGTTTGCCATTGCGTATCCCAAACTTTCAGGGAATACATAGTTGAGAACCGGCACCGTTTCTCCTGTTGT
>DZBS01000149.1 GCA_022729995.1 Draconibacterium orientale
TCCAGAAGCCTAAATATATACTCATTTCTATCAAATCTTGAATAGAAAAATCTTTTTTGTCATAACCTTCTCGTTTAAATGCCAGCACAGCATTTGGTCCGGCTTCAACTCCGCCATTAATCATTCTTGTAAAGTGAACACCAAGAAAAGGGAAATTAATATCCGGAACAGGATAGATTAAATTCTTTACTAAATATTCTTTTCCCTTTTTCAATTTATAATATTCACCACGAAAAGGGATAATTTTTAATTTGGGATCGACACCACAAAGTTTAGAAACTCTATCTGAATGCAAGCCAGCACAGTTAACAATAAACTTTGTTTTATATTCTTCATCTTGAGTAAGTAAAATTAAATCATTTCCTTCTTTTGTAACTGAAGTTAATCTTGAATCTGTTTTAATTTCTCCGCCAAATTTTTTTATTAGCTCAGCATATTTATTTGTAACGGCAACATAATCAACTATTCCTGTTTGAGGAATAAATAATCCATCGATTCCAGTTGCGTATGGTTCAAATTCTTTAATCTCATCAATAGATAATCTCTTTAAATCAATTAATCCATTGGCATTTCCTCTTTCTTCTAAAAGATTTAATGCTGGAATTTCTTCCTTTGAAGTTGCTAAAACAATTTTACCGCATTTATCAAATGGTATATTATGTTCTTCACAAAACGAGTACATCATTTCTCTTCCGGTGGTGCAGGTTGCCGCTTTAAGCGAACCGGGCTTGTAATAAAGACCTGAATGAATAACCCCGCTATTATTTCCGGTTTGATGAGCGGCAAGCGAAGATTCTTTTTCAAGCAATAGAACTTTTAGTTTTTTCTCTCTTAAGATAGAAAGTGCAGTTGCTGTTCCTACGATTCCACCGCCAATGATTGCAATATCATATAATTGGTCCACGTGTGATTTATCCTACAGATTTAGACTCTTGCATATAAGTACCTTGACAATTAAGTATATGTGTTATAACATACTAATGTGATTTGTGAAAATATTTTTCTATTAAAAGTCCCTTTTCACTTTCAAATTTAACTAATTCGTTTAAGTTCTAAAACTAAATGTTGGTCATCCTGAATCTTTCCTGTCGGCAGACGGGTTAATTTCAGGATCAAATTAAAGATTCCGAATCAATCCGACGCAGTGGACGGAATAGCAAACAATTGAGCAATTAAATAAACTTATCGAATTAGTATAAATAAAGAGTAGATATGAACAGAAAACAAAAATACGTGCTTATCACTGGTTTATTGATCATTGCCGTTGCATTGATTTTTTGGTTTACACAGGGCGCAGAGATATTAACAAAAACTCAGGTTATTGTTGATAATACCACAGACTTAGATAGAATGCTTGGTGTTGAAAACAAACAGTATGTTGATAGGTTTGTCCTCGGTTTGGATTATACAGGTGGATTTTTAGCCGCTGTTACTGCTGTATCAGGAATTTTAATTTATATATTCAGAAACAAAAGAAAGAAAACAATATGAAAAAAACTTTCTCATTCTTTGCGGTAATTATTTTACTTACTTCAATCACATTTGCACAAGGCTTTAAAGTTAAAGCAAGCGGCGAGCAAACTTTTAACTTTGAGGATAAGGGCGGAAGAAACCAGGTTACATTTTTTAGCACAACTCCGCTTGAAGACATAAACGGTTTAGGCAATGGTGTTAGCGGCAGTGTAACCTTTAGTGTTAACGATTTAAAAACATTAAAGGGAAAGGTAACCGTAGATGTTGCATCAATAAAAACAGGAATTGATTTGCGCGATGAACATATGCGCAGTGCCGGTTGGTTAAATGCAGAATCATACCCGGAAATTACTTTCGAAATAAAAAAAATAATCGATATTAAATCAATTGTAGACAATAAGCTTACAGCAAAGGTTATTGGTAATTATACATTGCACGGAGTAACAAAAGAAGTTATTGCCGAAGCAACATTAACTTATCTTGATGAAAGCGAAACAACAAAACAGAAAACGACGGGAGATTTACTTGGTGTGCAGGCTAAGTTTAATATAAAGCTTTCGGATTATGGAATTAACAATAAAATTGTTGGTCAAAAAGTGTCCGAATATATTGAGATAGGTGTGAATATGATAGGTTCGAATGCTAAGTAAGTGAAATCGATGAAACAGATAAAAACCCGATTCTTAAATGAGTCGGGTTTTTTTATTAAACCGATTTCAAGCAGACAAACTAAAAAAAGGAAAGAGCAAGAGAAGTCCCAAAATGAAATAACATCATTTAATGCGGGATCAATCCCTCACTCTTCCGATAGTAGAACTTAAAAAAATTTTTTCATTATGTCAAAGAACGAAAATATTATGGTCAAAGAACAACTTAATTTTTGGAAATTTGGGGCATAACTGCTGCCCCAAATTCTATTGACTTTATACGGAATAACTCCGAGGTTTTTTTAAATATACACAAGATGACATTGTAATTCAATTCTGTCACTATCTATTAAGCATTATTTAACCCTAATCCGTAATGCGCCAAAAATAAAGCAATCCAACTCAGTTTGAGTTCTCTTATTTTTGAGCTGGTGCACAAAATAATTGGCGAGTGATCTAAAGTTGAATTTATAGTAGTTGTATTTTAAATTGTTATTCAAAGTTTATTTTTCCATCCATCACATTTCTTTACCAATCATAAAATATTTTCTTTCTTTCATCGGTAACTCGGATAAGTTTCGGCAGAAAATAAACTGATTCTATTTTGTTTATCTTAAGATTATATTTGATATGATTACTGCAACGATTAAAGCACGATTAGGTTTTGATAACTCTCAATCAGTACAAACAAACGAAATTACAAATACATTGAAAAGAAAAAACCTATACTGGATATCTCAAATTTCTGGCTGGGGATTATTTGTGATTGTTAATCTTTTAATTATTTCCTCTTTCGAAACTATTCCGCTAAATAAAATTATACTTTGGATAATATTAGCTTTATTCGGAATTCTCTTTTCTCATCTTTATCGTCTTTACATCAAAAAGAATAATTGGACTTCGCTTCCATTAAAAAAAATTATTCCAAGAGTTTTGATTGGAGGTTTTATTGTCGCAATAATAATATATCTGCCTGTTTTCGGTTCTGGATATTTGCTCGGGGTTGAAAGAGATGAAAAACATTTAACGGCAGCGATAATTGCAAGTACATTAAATGTTACAAGTGTAATGATTGTTTGGTCATTGATTTACTTTGCAATACATTACTTTGAAAATTCTAAGAAAGCTGAAATTGAAACTTTAATTTTTGAAGCGGCAGTAAAAGATTTTGAACTTAAAACTTTAAAGGCTCAACTTAATCCGCATTTTATGTTTAATGCTATGAACAGTATTCGTGCTTTGATTGAGGAAGATCCGCAAAAAGCTAAAGATGCAATTACTAAACTTTCCAATCTTATGCGATATACTCTTAGGATCGAAAGAACAGAAACCGTTCCACTTGCAGATGAATTAAAAACAATACAAGATTATCTTGATCTTGAAAAGATTAGATTTGAAGAAAGATTACAATATAAAATTCAATCAACACCGGGCGCTGATAGAGTAGAAATTCCGCCGATGATGGTTCAAACGCTTGTTGAGAACGGAATTAAGCACGGTATATCAAAACTTACTCAAGGCGGAAATGTGGTTATAAATGCAGATGCTGATTTAAATTTTTTAAATATAGAAATTAGAAACAGCGGTAAGTTTGATGAAGAAGCGTTAAGAAATTCTCACGGATTTGGTGTAAGCAACACAAAACATAGATTGTCTTTATTGTACGGAGAAACGGCGTCTTTAACCTTAATGAATGAAAACAACAACAAAGTACTTGCAAAGCTTAAAATACCAATAGGAGGATCAAAATAATGAGAGCACTAATTATAGATGATGAGAGATTAGCCCGCACAGAGTTAATAAGATTGTTAGAACCATTTAAAGAAATTGAAATCGTTGGCGAAGCAGTTAACGCCGATGATGCCCACAATAAAATTTCAGAGTTAAGTCCGGAAGTAATTTTTCTTGATATTCAAATGCCGGGTAAAACAGGATTTGAGTTGTTAGAAGAATTAGACAGCGTGCCAAAAGTTATTTTTACTACTGCTTATGATGAGTACGCACTCAAAGCATTTGAGTACAATGCACTTGATTATCTTTTAAAACCAATTGAGTCAGTTAGACTTGAAGAATCAATAAAAAAACTTATTGAGAGAAAAGGAAAAGAAAAAACAAACGATATTTCCCAAGAAACTCTAACAGCTGAAGACCAGGTTTTTGTAAAAGATGGTGATAAATGCTGGTTTGTAAAGTTGGAAAAGGTTCGCTTGTTTGAATCAGAGGGAAATTATGTGCGTTTATACTTTGATGAGAATAAACCTTTAATCTTACGTACATTAAATTATCTTGATGAAAGATTAGATAACAAATCATTTTTCCGTGCCAGCAGAAAACATATAATCAATCTTAAATGGGTTGAAAATATTGAACCGTGGCTTAACGGCGGATTGCTTGCAAAGCTTAAAGGTGGACATAAAATCGAAGTCTCCCGACGTCAAGCAGTTAAATTTAAAGAGATGTTGAGTTTGTAAATACAATAGCACACGGATTTAACTGATGCAACTGATTTAAACGGATTAATCTGTTTTGATCCGTTTAATCAGTTCGATCCGTGTTCCATTTTTTAATTAAACATCTCCCAGGCAACACCAAATCTTATACTGCGACCAGGCATTGGATAATATGGTGTTAGATAATAATTATTTCCCAAAAGATTTTGCCACAGGAAATAAATGATTGCTGTTTTTTGTATCTCACCAATAAGTGTAAAATCTAATTTGTTTGATGATGGAACTTCAACCAATTCATTTTCGTTAGTGAACACATTGTTTTTGCCAGTATAGTAAAAAACAAATCCGGTTTTAAGATCAAGATTGTTGTTAAACAAAATATCTTTATAGTACAAACCAGTTTGAGTTTGAAATTCCGGAACACCGTTTAAAGATTCATTATCAAAAGAATTATAAACAGATGTATTTGATTCTAATAGTAGCGCCCAATAGATTAAACTAAGCTTTGCTCCAAATCCTTTTACTTTTCCGAATTGGTAATAATTGAAAAACATTCCACCAGAATAATAACCGTAACTATAATCGTTAGAAAAATATTTTAAATCTGCTTTTAGGAAATCATTATTGTACTTTGCTCCAAGTTCGCTAAACAGATTTCCATCAAACACAGATGCGCCCGCATAAAAATTTATATTTGTGTTTAACTTTAGAGTAAAATCATATCCATAACCAGTACGCGAAAAATCAACATCTTTAATGTTAAGCATATCTGAACGATTAAACTCGCTGGTCTTAAAAAAAACAGAAGGAATAAATGTGCTATCATATATATAAGCAGACACAGTTCCTGATAAAGAAAAAATGTTTTCATCAACCTCATTAAATGAATTAATATATGTTGAATCATCTGATAGTAAAATCGAACTATAAACTGCCGATTTAGACTTTTCATAATCAGCATTAATCTGAAGTTTTAACAAATTCCATTCTGCATAATTTCTAATGTTAAATCCGAATGTTTTTGTTTCAGAATTAGAACTGCCTCTGTTAACAAACTCACTCTCATTATACAAATAATAAACACTTGCATCTGTTTTTAGCCAATGTGTTGGAGTTGCTAAAACTCTTAATCTTGGTAAATGAGTAAGAGTGTTTAATTTTCCTTCTGGATAAAACATTGGTGGATTATCAAGTGAACTATACATTACTTCATTAACAACTTCTCCTGAAGCAATAATACTATCAACATCAACTCCGCCGCTGTAACCAGCTTTGTAATCGTTGATATTGTAGGAGGCAATAATGTTAATATCATTTGAGAGTAAATATTTTAACTTAAATTTTCCTTGCCAGATTGAATAATCAGTTGCATTATAAGTTTCATCAAGAATTCTGTTTGTGATGTTAAACGAAGCGATTAATCTATTTGTAACTCTTGCATTAAAACTTCCTTCAAACATCATATCGCGGTTTGCACCCTGGTAAAATCTGATTCTTGTATAGGGTTGTTTTGTGATAAAATCATTGGTTATAAAATTTACAGAAACCGGGTTTGAATAAGCCCCATATAAAAATCCGCGTGGCAACGGAATAATTTCTATTGAATCAATATCTTCACTTTGAATAATATTTAGATTAAGCGAATTTGAATACCTATCGTTTACAGAAACTCCATCCATTAAATAACTTATTGAATTATTTCCAACTCCATAAAGAAAGGTTTCGTTTGATTGCCCTGTAAAACCTAAATCTTTTATAAAGTTAAACGGAAATAATCTTAAATAATCACCTGCGTACTTGTAATCGTTATGCAGCAATTCATCATTACTTATAATATAGCTTTTATCGGTTAAGATATTAGAGTAGATTGGAGCAATAGAATCAGGCTTGATCTGGACTAATAAAGAATCATTTAATAAAAGTGAATCTGTTTTTGCAACACCTGAGTCCGGGAATATATTTGCTTTAATGCTTGTCGAATCAATTGTTTGAGCATTTAAAAATCCAACAAAAATAAAAATTAAAAGTAAAATTCTTTTATACATAGAGAAGAAAATCAAACCAAAAATTATTGTGTTTAAAATAATCATTTAACATCTTTACAACAAAGTAGTAAATAAGGACTTATATTAATTACACAATAGTTTTGTCCTCAATTTATGGGAATGAAACGATTTGTAGAAAAATATTTTATTTGAGATTCTTTTCTTTTGAAATAAAATATATTTAATTTCGCTTTGTAATTAAACAACATTCATAAATAAAAAGAGAGGGCTTAATATGGCAGCCAAACCAATGACCAAGGGACAGATTCTGGATCATATGGCAAAGAAGACTGGCGTAACAAAAAAATTAGCTGGTCAGTTTTTAGAAGAACTCGTAGCTTTATCATACAAAG
>DZBS01000150.1:0-5291 GCA_022729995.1 Draconibacterium orientale
TAAAATTTTTAAAACTCGGTTAAATATTGTTAAGTTAATTGAAAATCGAAATACTATTTGTTTACTTTGCGTTGTATTAAAAACACAAAATTATTATAAATATGAAAACAAAGAGAATTTTAAGTATTTTATTTATAGCCTTTATCGGAGGACTTAGTTCGTTGGGTATTTCAAGCCTCATTAATTCGAACAAATCAGATTCATCAGAATTAGGAAACTCAAATCAAAATGTGTATAAATTTACCGGAAATTCAGGTGTTAATTCCGGTTCTGTTGATTTTACAACTGCGGCTGAAATATCTGTAAATGCAGTTGTTCATGTTAAAACAAAAATGACAAAAACCGGAAATCAACCTACAATGTATGATTTCTTTTTTGGAAATCCGTACGGAAATATGAACAGAATGCCTATGGAAACTTCGGGTTCGGGCGTAATACTTTCGTCCGACGGATATATTGTAACAAATAATCATGTTGTAGAAAATGCCGATGAAATTGAAGTAGTTTTAAATGATAACAGAAGTTTTACAGCCGAACTTATCGGTCGTGACCCTTCTACCGATATTGCACTTTTGAAAATTGATACAAAAGAATTACCTGTTTTGTCTTACGGAAATTCCGACGAATTAAAAGTCGGCGAATGGGTTTTGGCTGTTGGAAATCCTTTTAATTTAATGTCGACGGTAACAGCCGGAATTGTAAGTGCAAAAGGAAGAAATATAAATTTATTGGACATAAATTCAGCAATTGAATCATTTATTCAAACCGATGCAGCCGTGAATCCGGGAAACAGCGGAGGAGCATTAGTAAACATAAAAGGCGAACTTGTTGGAATAAACACTGCAATTGCATCAATGACAGGTTCATATTCCGGTTATTCGTTTGCAATTCCTGTTTCAATTGTTAAAAAAGTTGTTGCCGATTTAATGGAATACGGAACCGTTCAACGCGCTTTATTGGGAGTTTCAATTCAAGATATTGATTCAAAATTAGCTTCGGAATTAAAAATAAATAAAATAGAAGGAGTTTATGTGATGGGCGTAAACGACGGAAGTGCCGCAAAAGATGCCGGAATTAAAGAAAAAGATATTATTCTGGATATTAATAAAGTGAAAGTGAATAAAGTTTCGGAACTTCAAGAACAAATAAGCAAACATCGTCCGGGCGATAAAATATCTGTTCTTGTAAAAAGAGGAAACGATATAAAAGAATTGGTTGTTACTCTCAAAAATAATATGGGAACTACAAGTTTTGTAAATAAAGAAACTGCAAGTGTTTTAGGTGCAAATTTGCAAGTTGTTTCCGACGATGAAAAGTCAAAACTTAAAATAACCAACGGAGTAAAAATTGTTGAGTTAATGCCAGGAAAATTACTAAGAGCCGGAGTTCAAAAAGATTTTATTATTGTTGAAATTAACAATAGTAAAATAAACGGTGTTGAAGATGTTCAAGATATTCTTAACAAAACTCACGGCGGAGTTTATATAAAAGGTGTTTATCCGGACGGAACTATTGCTTATTATGCTTTTGGATTAGAATAAATAAATTTTTTTCAGTCTTCAGTATTCAGTCGGCAGTAACTAAATATAATTTTAAAAATTACTGCTGACTGAACTGAAAATAAAAGAATAGTTAATTCATCGATACAAAAAACGTAAGGGATTTTTTGTTGTTGAAGAAAAAATTACATTGTATTTATTTATATTGTATATTCACTTTTAAATCAAAATAAATTTTAATATGTTAACAAAATCTAAACTAAAAGAGCAAATTGACAATTTTCCCGAAGAATTCACAATTGACGATTTAATTGACAGATTGATTATTATAGAAAAAATTGAGATTGGAAACCTTGAGTCTGAAAGTGGAAAAGTCGTTTCTGAAGTTGAATTAGATAAAGAAATTGAAAAATGGTTCGAATAAATTGGACTTTTCAAGCAAAAAATGATTTGAAAAGTATTGCTGATTACATTTCTAAAGATTCTGTAAGATATGCAAAGCTTCAAATTATTAAAATCAGGAATCGAACCGACATTTTAAAATCTCACATAAAAATCGGCAAAATAGTTTCAGAAATAGAAGACGAAAATATTAGAGAACTGATTGAAGGAAATTACAGAATTATTTACAAGATTGTTTCCGTAAGCCAAGTTGATATATTAACAGTTCATCATTCAACAAGAGATTTAATAAAACGCAAAATTACATAAATACAAAAATCCTCGATACGAAATGTCGAGGATTTTTTTTGGTTACTTTAATTTATTATTTATTCTGATTTAACAGTTTTATTGAAAAATGTATACATTATTTTCTTTATTAATATCCGGCGAATAACTTGTGTCGATTTCAATTTTTTGAATATCGCTGTAATCTGCCGTAACTTCTATTTGGTTGTTTTCCGATTTCCAAACAGAAGCATTAATAATCATTTCGCCTGTTTTGCCGTTTTTTAAATAAATTTTTAGTTTGAAACAAAGCGGAAGTCCACCAATATTTTTGATTTGTATTTTAGCTTTTTCATTTTCTATTTTTACATTTTCTATTGCCAAATCGGCATAAGCAAATTCATAAAACCATTTTTTCCAATACCAAGCCAAATCTTCATTTGAAGCATCGTTAAAAGCAATAAAAAAGTCTAAAGTTGCAGGATGTTTTCCGTTCCAACGTTGAGTAAAAATTTGAAGAGCTTTTGCAAATTTTTCTTTACCTATATAATTATAAAGATTATAATACATTATTGCCGGTTTTGTGTAAGCATGAAATCTATATGCGTAATTACCTGTATTTTCCGATAAAACATATAAAGGCATATCGGCATTTGAACCGGATTGATAGTTGAAATATTTCAACAATTTTGTAAACGGCTCATAATTTGTATTTTTAGAAATAAAATCGGTGGCAAGTAAAGGTAAAAATGAAATTAAACCTTCGTCCATCCAAGCATATTTTTGCTCGTTAAGTCCTGTGTAAAAAGGAAAATAACTGTGCCCTATTTCGTGAGCCGTAAGATAAATTAAATCGTCGGTTTCTTTTGGAGTTCCGTCGTTTACCATTCCGGGAAATTCCATTCCGTCGCCGCCGTTAAAAACTGTAACTTGCGGATACGGATAAGCAATTGCCGGAAAATCGTTGGAGTAAAATTCAATAATTTCTTTTGAAATTTGGGTTGCTTCTTTGTAGTTTTCCGATTCGGGTTTGTAAACAGAATTTACGAAAACATTTTTTCCGCCGGCATTTGCATTAATTCCGTCCCAATAATATGTTTTGCTAACTCCGAAAGCAAAATCGGGAGTTTCAGATGATTTGAATTTCCAAACTAATTTTTCTGTTTTCAAAGTAATTTTATCGTTGTTTTTTCTGTCTTCTCCATTAATAATTTTTAAAGTAGTGTTTGAATTTTTAGCATTTTCTAATCTTTTAACATATTCTTTTGTAAATACTTCTGTAGGGTTTACTAAAATTCCTGTAGCCCAAGCATTGTATTCTCTCGGAATAGTTATTTCAACATCAAAGTTTCCGTTGTCGTTATAAAATTCATATCTTCCTGTATATCCGTGATAATTCCAACCCGAAATATCATCGTAAACTGCAATTTTAGGATACCAATATGCAATTAAAAAATTGTCGCCTTCGTAAGTTCCCATTCTCACCGGAGTTTTTTCGGCAACTATAAAACTCCATTTTATTTTTATTGAAACAGATTTTTTTGGAGAAATAAAATTTTTCAATTCAAAACCCATTATTGAAGAGTTTCGGTAGAATTTTTCATTTTGCATGTCAATAGTTTCGTTTTCGACAATAATTTCTTTAATATCAACACCGTCGGTAATATCCTCAGTTCCCAAATCCCAATCTCTGGCATTTCCTTTTTTTAAAATATCTTGATAAATATTAAAAACCAAATTTTTTAATGTATCCGAGCTGTTATTTGAGTAAATAATTGTTTCGTTGCCTGTTAAAACTCTTGTTTTTGGGTCAAACTCGGCAATAATTTTATAATCCGTTCGGTTAACAAAATAGTTTTTTCCCGGATTTCCGTCAAAAGCTCTTGTCTCTTTCAAATATGCAGCTTTTACTTCTTTCGACATATACAAATATTGAGTTTTTTGAGAAAAAACCGATAAAACAATTCCCGTAATTGTAATTATCAATAAAATAATCTTTTTCATCTGTTTATTTTTTAATTGTTTTTAAAAGTCAGATAGGAACATCTCAAATAATCATTCGGTTGTGTGTCGAGAGACTTACATGGATGTTTCATTTGATATATATTATGTTTATAATAAATTAGAATTTAACAAATTCAAAAAAAGAACAGTATTTTTATCAAACTTAATATAAAAAATAATAATAAAAATACAGCTTCTACAATTGATATTTTAAGAATGCTAAAATGCAGATTTTTGTATATGAAAAATATTTTTTTAAATTTTTATATCGAAATTTTATTTGATAAATTTGTTATAAATAATAAATCAGAAAATAAATAAATTTTAATATGAGAAAAAAAATTGTTGCCGGAAATTGGAAAATGCACACAAATATTCGCGAAGGCGTTGCTTTGGCATCTGCAATTGATAAAGCAGTTGAAAAAAGTGAAATTAAATCGGAAATAGGAATCATTATTGCTCCGCCTCTCACCCATTTATCGCTTATAAACCAAGTAATTAATGATGAGAGAGTTTGTCTTGCAGCACAAAATTGTTCTTCGGAATCAAAAGGAGCATTTACCGGCGAAGTTTCGGCAAAAATGTTGCATTCTGTTGGAGTGAAAGCTGTGATTGTAGGGCATTCCGAACGAAGAGCTTATTACGGAGAAACAGACGAAATACTTACCAAAAAAATAAAATCTGTTATAGAAAATTCAATGCTACCAATTTTTTGTTGCGGCGAAGTTCTCGAACAACGCGAAAAAGGAATTCATTTTGAACTTGTTAAATCGCAAATTGAAAATGCACTTTTTGGATTTACTTCCGAAGAATATTCAAAAATTATTATTGCTTATGAACCTGTTTGGGCAATAGGAACCGGAAAAACTGCAAGTTCCGCTCAAGCCCAAGAAATGCACGAATTTATTCGAAAAACTGTTGAGTCGAAATTTGGAAAAGATTTAGCCGAAAATACAACAATTTTATACGGAGGAAGCGTGAAAGCATCAAATGCAAAAGAATTATTTTCGCAAAAAGATGTCGACGGCGGACTTGTCGGCGGAGCTTCACTTGATGCCGATGAATTTTTGGAAATAATAAAATCTTTTTAATTTGCTAATTTGCTAATTTGGGAATTTG
>DZBS01000150.1:5391-6936 GCA_022729995.1 Draconibacterium orientale
AAAAGAATCAATAATATAAAACACAGAGTTTTAGTTTAAAAAATACTGAAACTCTGTGTTTTTAATTTTTTGAATCAAAATTCAATTTAAAAATTATTCTTTTTTTATTGGAGCGCCGCACGAAGAACATTTTGTGTTTGCAGGAGCATTAAAAGTTCCGCAATATTCACATTTTATATCTTTTGCGTCTTCTATCTTTTTATTGTTTGCAGCATCAACTTTTGTTGAAGAATCTTTCTTTTCCTGAATTTTGTCGTTAATATTTTGAATAGCTCTGTCGATATCTTCTTCAGCATAAACTAAATTTTGATAAGCATATTCAAAATCATCACAAATAGTAGAAGAAGGAACAGCTTTCATCGTATTTTTTAGTTGTTTTACAGCTTTATCAACATCTTTTAAAACAACTTCGGAATAACTAATATCACTTTCAGCTTGTCCTGTTCTGGCTTTTCTAAGGTCGTCTTGCTTTTTTTGAATTGCATCAAATTTTGCCGAAATATTTTTCAATTTACCGATACAGCCTGTTTCAAAAACATTATTTGCATCACGCATTTTTTGTGCTTTTTGTTCTTCTTCTTTAATTTGCTCGGCAGAATTATAAATTGCTGTTGCCTCTTTTATTTTTTCTTCAATTAAAGAAGAAAATCCGGGGTATTTTGTTTGTAATGATTTTAACTCAGTTAGATTTTGAGTCCATTTTGCAGTTTCGTTTTTACTGGACGGACCGCAAGCATAGAAAACAAACAAAAATAAAATTGATGTGATTAAGACTTTTTTCATGAATGTAGAGTTTATTTGTTTAAATTTAAAAAACATTTGAAATTATATGCAAAATACGTAAAATAAAATTTTTATGAAAGAATATTTTATGAGATTTTATTTTAATAGGATAAAAATTTCGTAATTTTGGATTTTATATAAATTAATATCAGTGGAAAAAAGGGATTATCTTGTTGAACAAATTGAAAAATTTGCAAGAGTTTTAGGAAATATTTTATTTGAAATGAAAGGGAATTCAAAAGGAAATATTGATAATGTTATCAAACTCTGCCAAACAGAACTTTCAAAAATTTTAGATACCGATTTCGAGATTTTAACAAATCTTGAATCGGAAAAACTTATTGAAAAATTTTTTGAAAAAGGAATTACAAATTACGAATTGATTGAAGATTATGCCGATATTTTACATGAAATATCCGTAAAAATAAAAGATAGAAACAAACGTGAAATTTATCTTAAAATGGCTTTAAATATTTATAAAGAAACTGATAAAATTACTAGAGTATTCTCTCAAGACCGAATCTCAAAAATTATTGATATTCAATATCTTTTGAATTAATTATACAATTATACAAATATACAATGGTATAATGATATAATGGTATAATGATATAATTGTATAATTGCATAATTGTATAATTGTATAATTGTATAATTGTATAATTGTATAATTGTATAATTGTATAATTGTATAATTGTATAATTGTATAATTGTATAATTGTATAATTGTATAATTGTATAATTGTATAATTGTATAATTG
>DZBS01000151.1 GCA_022729995.1 Draconibacterium orientale
TTAATATGCAAATAAAAACAAAGTTAAATAAATAATGCAACTATGCGGACAATTTTTAGTTTGCCTTAATTCAATATAAACCAAATAAATTTAAATATTGAATAATGATAGATGAGCACGTTAAAAATTATAAAAGTCCAAAATTTCATGTTAAAAAACATTTGGACAGCATAAAAAGTGAATTAAAAAATAAAATAGTATTAGATATTCCTGCCTGAAATGGCGTTACAACAGAAATATTATTGGAAAATGGTGCAAATGTAGAAGCTTTTGATTTATTTCCTGAATATTTTATGCTAAAAAATATCGAATGTAAACGTGCAAATATTATTGATAAAATACCCGTAGCAGATAATTATGCCGATATGTTAATTTGTCAAGAAGGCATCGAACATTTTAGCGACCAATTAAAAACATTTAAAGAAATTAATCGGTAATAAAGATAAACGGAAAATTGTTAGTCACAACACCGTCATATTCAAATTTGGCATCTAAATTTAGTAATTTGCTTTTTGAAAGTGAGACTGTTAAACAAATGCCGCCAAATGAAATAAATGATATTTAGATGTCGGACAAAACAATAACGACGGAAATTTATCACGGTCATATTTTTCTAATCGGATTATAAAAATTAAGAATTCTTGCAAAACTATCCGGATTTAAAATTAAAGAAATTAAATACTTACGTTTGAGTAAAGGTTCTTTATTTTTATTTCAATTTTTTTATCCCTTAATTCTTGTCAGCTCATATTTAAGATATTTCAGAAATTTGAAAAAACATAAGGAAATACCAAAATCATATAAAAAAGATGTTTATAAAGAGCAGTTAAAAATTAACATTAACCCGAGAAATTTATTAAACCATCACATTTTTATAGTATTTGAAAAAGTTAAAGAAGTAAAAAATGTTGACTTCAGACTTGATAGTATTATAAAAACATTTGAAAAATTAATGTAAGATATTTATTAACAATTAAATACATTTAACTAAGTTCTTAGCTTTAAATCTTTCTCTTATAGTAAAATTTCCGATTCATTTGCAGTAATTGTTCGGTATTTACAATTAAATCCACGTATAAGCATAAAATTAAACATGAAAAACCTAACAAATTCAATCAAGTCTTCAACTTTTTCTTTTTTGCTGCGGGGAATAAAATATTATTAAGAATTAATCGGTAACCCGGCGAATTTGGGTGCATGCTCAAATCGGTTTTCGGATCGCCTACAAAATGACGATAATCTTCCGGGTCGTGTCCGCCGTAATATGTCCATGTTCCTTTACCAAACTCTGCATGAATATATCTTGCTTCATTTTTTGATTTTAATTCGCCCATTATCAAAACATTAGATTTAACGAATCGTTCATCAAATGCTGTTGTTTGTCCCATAAAACCTTTAATAATTTTGGTGTGATTTTGACAAAGCATTGTTGGAATCGGATCCCATTTTGCCGAAAAATCGAATAATGTAAAATAGTCGTCGTCCTGACTTATGTTACGCGAAATAGTTACATCAATATCGGAAAACTCGTAAGCATAAGGATTTCTGCTGATTTTAAAATCTTTGAAAGCAAATGTTTGCGAATAATCCAATTTTTCTTGGCAACTCGGGTCGGCAGCATCACCGTCGAACATTACTTCGCAAATATCTGTGTTTTGTGCCGCCATTGCAATATCATAAGAATCTGTTGCCGAACACATTGCAAAAAGAAAACCGCCGTTAAAAACATAATCTTTAATTCTCTTTGAAACAAAAAGTTTTAATTGCGATACTTTTTTGAATCCTAATGCTAATGCTTCTTGTTCGGCTTTTTCTTGTGCTTGAACATACCAAGGTGCATTTTTGTATGCTCCGTAAAATTTACCGTATTGACCGGTAAAATCTTCATGATGAAGGTGTAACCAATCATATTTTGATAATTCTCCTGTTACAATTTCTTTATCATAAATTCTGGTGAAAGGAATTTCGGAATAAGTTAAAACCATTGTAACGGCATCGTCCCAAGGCATAACATCATCGGGCGCATAAACAGCAATTTTTGGAGCTTTTTCCAGTTTAACTCTGTCCATGTTTTCTTCGGGAAGAGCTATTCTGTCATATATCATTGTCATTTCGGCATCGCTGATTATTTCGTAGCTTACGCCTCTAATTATACATTCAGTTTCAATATCTTTTGAATAATTTGTGCTGAAACTTCCGCCTCTGTAATTCAAAAGCCAATCTGCTTCAACTTGGTTTTCGAGTATCCAATATGTAATTCCGTAGGCTTTCAAATGATTTTTTTGTTTTTCGTCCATAGGAATTAAAATCGAATTTGAAAAAATTCTTAAAGACAAGAGAACAAGAAACAATGTGAAATATAGTTTACGCATGAAAAAGAAATCAATTTATATTATTCAAACGGATTATCCAGGTCAAAATTGTCAAAACCAAAATCGTTTGATTTTTGTGATGTTCCCGAATAAGTTTTTTCGTAAGTTGTTGTAACCACATCGTTTTCATTAATTTTTGAAGCAAATGTTTTAACTCCTCCGTCCATCGGATTTAAAGAATCAATTCCGTATTCTTCAAAACGAGCAAATTCTTCTCTAAATCTCATTCTTACATCGTCAACGGCACCGTTTCTGTGTTTTGCAATAATAATTTCGGCCAAGCCTTTTGTAGAATTTCCTTCTCCGTCTGTTAACATACCCATTCTTTCCGGACGATGAATAAACATAACAATATCAGCATCTTGCTCAATTGCTCCGGATTCACGCAAGTCGGAAAGTTGCGGTCTTTTATCGCCCGAACGCATTTCAACAGAACGATTTAACTGTGAAAGTGCAATTATCGGAACGTTAAGTTCTTTTGCAATTGCTTTTAATCCGCGAGAAATCATACTAACTTCTTGTTCTCTGTTTCCGCGTGTTTCGGGCGGTCCGGTCATTAATTGAAGATAATCAATTATAACGATATCGAGTTTTTTTTGCGATTTTAATTTTCTGCATTTCGAGCGTAATTCAAACAATGAAATTGCAGGTGTATCATCAATAAAAATATTAGCTTTTGATAGATTTTCTATTTTATGATATAATATTTCCCATTCGTAATCTTTTAATTTTCCGTTTCTGATTTTCTCGCTACCGAGTTCGGTTTCCGAAGAAATTAAACGATTAACTAATTGAACCGAAGACATTTCAAGCGAGAAAAAAGCAACATTACTTCCATGATTTACAGCCATATTTCTTGTCATTGACAAAACAAAAGCTGTTTTACCCATAGATGGTCTGGCTGCAAGAATAACCATATCCGAACGTTGCCAACCTGATGTAAGTCTGTCTAAATCCGTAAATCCGGAAGGAACACCGCTAAGTCCGTCTTCTCTTTGACCGGCTTCTTCCATTTGGTCGATTGCAGTTTTTATAACATCGGCAATTATTTCGGTTTCTTTCTTTATACTTCCCAATGCCAAATTAAAAACTTCTTGTTGCGAAAATTCCAACAAATCATCAACATCTTCCGTAGGATTAAATGCTCTGTTTTGAATTTCTGTGGCAACACGAATAAGTTCTCTTTGAAGATATTTTTCGGCAATAAGTTTAGAATGATATTCAATGTGAGCAGCAGAACCAACTCGTTGCGAAAGACTTACAACAAAATGTGCTCCGCCGACTTCTTCAAGATGTCCGTTTTTTTCTAAACGATGAATTACGGTTTGGTAATCTATCGGCTCATGATTTACCGATAAATCATAAATTGCTCTGAAAATTTTTTGATGTGCTTCATTATAAAAACTTTCGGGCTTTAAAATGTCCATTACAACAACATCTTTGCCTTTTTCAAGCATCAATCCTCCAATAACATCTTTTTCAAGATCTACAAGTTGAGGAGGTAATTTGCCTACAAGCTGACTTAATTCCGTTATAGAATTATTTGGGGTATATTTCTTTTGAGCCATTAAATATTGGAAGTATTAATAAATTTAAGTTTAACTTTCGTTGTATACTCCCATATTCGAATATTTTTCAATTCTGGCATTAATTCTGTTTTGGGGAGATATTTTTTTTAATTCTGCTAAATTTTCTAAAATAACTTTTTTTACTGTTTTATATATTTCTTCCGGATTATTATGAGCGCCTCCGAGAGGTTCTTTAATAATTCCGTCAATAAGTTTTTGTTCAAACATATCATTGGCTGTGAGTTTCAAAGCTTCAGCGGCAGTTTGTTTATATTCCCAGCTTCTCCATAAAATTGAAGAACAAGATTCCGGTGAAATAACCGAATACCAAGTATTTTCGAGCATAAAAACTTTATCGCCCACTCCTATTCCAATTGCTCCGCCCGATGCTCCTTCGCCAATAATTATACAAATTACAGGAACTTTTAAATTAAACATTTCATAAATATTACGGGCAATTGCTTCGCCTTGTCCTCTTTCTTCAGCTTCAAGTCCGGGGAAAGCTCCGGGTGTATCAATAAGAGTAACAATGGGTTTATTAAATTTTTCGGCAAGTTTCATTAATCGTAAAGCTTTTCTGTAGCCTTCCGGATTTGCCATTCCAAAATTTCTATACTGACGCATTTTGGTATTTATACCCTTTTGTTGTCCTATAAACATAACAGTTTGTCCGTCTAAATTTCCAAAACCTCCAATCATTGCTTTATCATCTTTCACGCCTCTGTCGCCGTGAAGTTCTATAAAATCGTTATTTGTTAATTCTTGAAAATAACTTAATGTATAAGGTCTTTCAGGATGTCTTGAAACTTGAACACGTTCCCAAGAAGTTAAGTTTGAATATATTTTTTTTTGTGTAGAAATAATTTTCTTTTTTAAATCTTCGACAGTTTTACTTACGTCAATTCCGGTATCTTGCCCAATTTCTATAGCTTTTTCAAGCTGTTCATGCAATTTTCCGATTGGCTTTTCAAATTCGAGTAGTAACATAATATTAATATTGTTTATAATTAATTTAAGCTTGTAAATTTAATAAATTTTACTTTACAAAATATTGAATATTTTCTTGTGAAAAACAAAAATATTGTATTTATTTATTATTAAAACACTTACACAGAAAATTATTTTTCAACAGATTGTTTAAAAATAATTACTTTTGTTGAAAACTTTATAAGTATGGTTTGTTTTCCGAATGCAAAAATAAATATTGGTTTAAATATTACAAATAAAAGAAAAGACGGATTTCATGATATTGAAACTGTTTTTTATCCGATAAATTTGTGTGATATACTTGAATTTATTGAGAATGGAACAAATTCCGTAAATTTTACAAACAGCGGAATAATTGTTGATTCTCCGCCCGAAAATAATTTAATTATAAAGGCATATAATCTTATTAAAGAAAAATATAAAATTCCGGGTTTAGATATTCATTTGCATAAAAAAATTCCTTATGGTGCAGGTTTAGGCGGCGGTTCGTCAAATGCTGCATTTATGTTAAAAATGCTGAACGAAAATTTTGAATTGAAAATTTCAGAAAATGAATTAATAGAAATTTCAAGGAAAATTGGAAGCGATTGTGCATTTTTCATAAAAAATAAAGCTGTTTTTGCTTCTGAAAAAGGTGATGTTTTTACTGAAATAAATATCAATTTAAAAGAAAAATATATATACTTGATTAAACCCGAAAACGGTGTTGGAACCAAAGATGCTTATTCAAAGGTAATTCCGCAAAAAAGTAAAACCGAATTGAAAATTGATATTTTGAAAAATATTGAAAGCTGGAAAGAAACAATCAAAAATGATTTTGAAAAAAGTGTTTTTGATATTTTGCCTGAAATAAAAGAAATAAAGGAAATTTTGTATAAAAACGGTGCAATATATTCATCAATGTCGGGAAGCGGTTCTTCTGTTTACGGTATTTTTTCGGAAAAACCTAAAGAAATAAAAGAATTTGAAAACTATTTCAGTTTTAAAGAAAAACTTTAACGGATTTATCATATTTTTTGTAATTTTGCAAACAATTTTTTTAAATAAATAACATGTCTGAAAGCACAAAAAAACCTCTAAAAAAATATAGACTTACGTTTTTCGATGAAGAAACGCTTCACGAAATAACATCTTTTAAATTAACAAGAAATTCAATTTTCACTGCTGTAGGATTAGCAATAATCATAATAGCAACTTTTATTATTTTGTTATTTGTTTACACTCCGCTAAACGTATTAATTCCATCGAGATACGACAGTGAAGACAAAAAAGAGGCAATTAACAACACAATGGTAATTGATTCGCTTAAAAATAAAATTGATGCAGAAAAAAAATATTTATCACAAATTAAAAACATTCTGCAAGGAAATATAGCAGCCGATACTTTTAATGAAAGCAACGTTTTTGCCGACACAACAAATAATGTGAAAAGAAAATATGAATTCAAAACATCAGAGCTGGATTCAATTTTAAGAGCACAAATTGAAAAATCGGAACAAGAAAACTTATCTGTTATTGAGAAAGTTAAAACAATTCCAAAATTAAAAAATCTTCATTTTACGGTTCCGATAAAAGGAAGTGTAACAAACGAATTCGATTTAAAATCCGGACACAGAGGAATTGATATTGCTGCAGGAAAAGACAAAGCAGTTCTTGCAACACTCACCGGAACTGTAATTGTTGCCGACTGGAGTATAGAAACCGGTTATATGATAGGAATTCAGCACGATAACGATTTAATTTCGTTTTACAAACACAATTCTGTATTGCTGAAAAAACAAGGAGACCGAGTTCGAGCAGGCGAATCAATAGCAATTTCAGGAAATTCCGGCGAAAAAACTACCGGACCTCATCTTCATTTTGAACTTTGGTATAAAGGAACTGCCGTTAACCCGAGAGATTTTATAACTTTCTAA
>DZBS01000152.1 GCA_022729995.1 Draconibacterium orientale
GTCCTGTAGGGACGACATTATTTATTTCAAATTATTTTCAAAGTGCCTAATTCAATTAATTTATTAGCAGGCTTTAAATTTGATAATTTTTTAAATCTAATTTTTCCTTATTTCTTAAAACTCTTTTAGAAATAAATATCCCTAATTCATAAAGTAAAACCAACGGAATTGAAACAACAATCTGACTAAAAATATCCGGAGGTGTTATAATTGCAGCAACAATAAGTATCAAAACAAATGCATGTTTTCTATATTTTTTTAGAAATGAAGGTGTAATTAATCCTATTTTACTTAAAAAATAAATTAAAACAGGTAATTCAAAAACAACAGCCGTAGAAATAATTACAGAAGAAAATGTTTGAATATAAGAATCTAAATTAATTTTATTTAAAACAATATCGCTTACTGAATATGTTCCCAAAAATTGAACAGAAAGCGGCGTTATAATGTAATAACCAAATAATGCTCCTAATGAAAATAATATTGAAGCCGAAAAAACTGCGCCTCTGCTTTTCTTAATTTCACTCTTCTTCAAAGCAGGCTTTATAAAACTCCACACTTGATAAAAAACATAAGGAAATGCTAAAACAAAACCAAACATTAGCGAAACTTTAATGTGTGTTGATAATTGTCCGGCAAGATTTATATTTATTATTTGAAAATTTGTTGTTGAACAAAGTAAATCTGTATTTATAAGTTTTCCCAACTCACAAAACAAACGATTTGTTATAAAATTTTCGCTTTTAGGAGCTAAAATAATTTTGTCAAAAACAATATCTCTAAAAATAAATGCAATTATTCCAAAAATTAAAATTGAAATAACCGATTTAATCAAATGTCCTCTAAACACTTCAATGTGTTCCAAAAATGACATTTCTTTTTCTTTCTTATTTTCCATTACTAAACAACTCCTTCTTTTAATATGTCATGCAAATGAACAATTCCTAAATATACATTATCTTTTGCAACAATAAGTTGCGTAATATTATATGTTTTCATTAATTCAAATGCTTTAATAGCAAGCATTTCAGGCTCAACAATTTTTGGATTGTGTCCCATAATATCTTTTGCAACAGTTTCATTTATAGGCATGTTTTTTTCAAGCATTCTTCTCAAATCGCCGTCGGTAATAATTCCGCAAATCTTATTATTTTCTATAACTACAGTTACTCCTAATCTGTTTTTTGAAATATCAATTATAACTTTATTTATATTGTCGTTAGGAAAAACTTGCGGTTTATTGTTGAATTTATATAATTCCTCAACTCTCAAATAAAGTCTTTTACCCAAAGCACCTCCGGGATGAAATTTAGCAAAATCATCATCGCCAAAATTTCTATATTCCAGCAAACAAACTGCCAATGCATCGCCCATTACAAGCTGAGCCGTTGTGCTCGAAGTTGGAGCCAAATTGTTTGGACAAGCTTCTTTTTCAACTGTTGCTTTTATTGTAAAATCTGCATTTTTTGCCAAAAATGAATCAGCGTTTGAGACCAAAGCAATAAGTTTATTCCCAAAACTTTTAATAAAAGGCACCAAAACCTTAATTTCAGGAGTATTTCCGCTTTTGGATATACAAATTACAATATCATCTTTACCTATTATTCCTAAATCGCCGTGAATTGCATCGGCTGCGTGCATAAAAATAGAAGGAGTTCCGGTAGAATTTAATGTGGCAACAATTTTTTGGGCAATATTTGCACTTTTTCCTATTCCGGTAACAATTACTCTTCCCGAACTTCTAAATATAAGTTCCACTGATTCAGCAAAATCATTGTCGATATAATCAATAAGATTATTTATTGCTTTGCCCTCTTCCTCAACAGTTTGTCTGCCAATTTTTATAATTTCTTCAAAATTTTTCAAGTCAAATAAATTTTTTTTCAAAAAGATTTTTGAAAAGTGTTTTTATAAATAATTTTATTCTTAATTTAGCTTACAAATATATTGAATAATATTTCAATCATCAGCATTATTTATTAATATGTTTTTATAGTTATTCTCTTTAATAAAAATTATAAATGTTAAATTTAAATGACAAGGATTTAAAAGACGTACTTCAGAAATTTTTTGGTTTTGGAACCTTTAAAGGTGAACAAAAAGAAATTATAGAAAACGTTTTAGAAGGTAAAGATTCATTTGTGTTAATGCCCACAGGAGGCGGAAAGTCTCTAACATATCAGTTACCGTCGATTATTTTGGAAGGAACGGCAATTGTGATTTCTCCACTTATTGCACTTATGAAAAATCAAGTGGATTCAATGAGAAGTTTTAGCGAAGAAGAAGGCGTTGCTCACTTTATGAATTCATCGCTCACAAAAACTCAAATTAACCAAGTTAAAAGCGACGTAGTTTCAGGAAAAACAAAATTACTTTATGTTGCTCCCGAATCGCTCAACAAAGAAGATAATGTGGAATTTCTTAAGAAAATTAAGATTTCATTTTTTGCTATCGACGAAGCACATTGTATTTCTGAATGGGGACACGATTTTAGACCCGAATACAGAAAAATCAGACCCGTTATTGACACAATCGGTCGAAGACCAATTATTGCATTAACCGCTACGGCAACTCCAAAAGTGCAACATGATATTCAAAAAAATCTCGGTATTTTAGACGCAAAAGTTTACAAAGCATCATTTTTCAGATCAAATTTATATTATGAAGTTCGTCCGAAAGTTAATGCCGTTAAGCAAGTAATATCGTTTATTAAACAAAATACAGGAAAATCAGGAATTATATACTGTCTTAGCAGAAAAAAAGTTGAAGAAATTGCAGAATCATTAAAAGTTAATGATATAAAAGCACTTCCTTATCATGCAGGAATGGATTCGGCAACTCGCTCAAAACATCAAGACATGTTTCTTATGGAAGATGTTGATGTTATTGTTGCTACAATTGCATTCGGAATGGGAATAGATAAACCCGATGTGCGTTATGTTATTCATTACGATATTCCTAAAAGTTTAGAAGGTTATTACCAAGAAACCGGACGAGCCGGAAGAGACGGAGGCGAAGGAAAGTGTATAACTTTTTACAGATACAAAGACATTCAAAAACTCGAAAAATTTATGCAAGGCAAACCTGTTGCCGAACAAGAAATTGGTCGTCAGCTTTTGCTCGAAACCATCGCTTATGCAGAAAGTTCAGTTTGTCGTCCAAAAATGCTTTTAAATTATTTTGGTGAAGTTCTTGTTGAACCTTGCGGAAATTGTGATAATTGTTTAAATCCCAAGAAAAAATTTGAAGGTCAAAAATATATTTTAGAAGTATTAAACGCCGTTTCTGTTGTTAAAGGCAGATACAAATCTGAACATATTGCCGATATTTTAGCCGGAAATGAAACATCTGCAATAAAATCTTTTAAACATAACGAATTAGAAATTTTTGGCGGAAAAGAAGATAAAACAGATAAATTTTGGAATTCAATTATTCGTCAAGCTCTTGTTTTTAGATTACTTGAAAAAGATATTGAAAATTACGGATTGCTAAAACTAAATAAAGAAGGTAAAGAATATATAAAAAATCCTTATTCAATTATGGTGGCAGAAGATCATGATTTTGATGCGGTTGATGAGGACACAACTGCAAAAGCTTCGGGCGGAAGCGGAGCCGCAGACGAAGAGTTGTTCAAATTACTTAAAAGTCTGAGAAGAGATATTTCAAAGAAAAAAAATGTTCCTCCGTTTGTAATTTTTCAAGACCCGTCGCTTGAAGATATGGCTACAAGATATCCAATTAACACAGAAGAACTAAAAAATATTTCGGGTGTTGGTGCCGGAAAAGCAAAAAAATACGGTAAAGAATTTGTAGAACTTATTGCAAGATATGTTGAAGAAAAAGAAATCGACCGTCCGCAAGACCTTGTTGTTAAGTCCGTTGTAAAAAAATCCGGTGTTAAAGTTGCAATTATTCAAAGTATCGACAGAAAAGTTGGTTTAGATGACATTGCCGAGTCGCAAGGAATTACAATGAGCGATTTAATTACTGAAATTGAAGCAATTATAAACTCCGGAACAAAACTTAATATTGATTATTACATAACTCAAGTAATTGACCAAGAAAATCTTGAAGAAGTTTATTCTTATTTCTCCGAAGCAGAAAGCGAATCTATCGACGACGCTTTAAATGAATTAGGTGAAGAATTTTATTCTGAAGAAGAAATTAGACTTGTTCGAATTAAATTTATGTCGGAAGTTGCTAATTAATTTTTTTAAGAATAAACCTCGTTATTTTTGTCTTTGAAAATTGTCATTTCGACAAAAAAAGGAGAAAGTTATAAAAAATAGTTATAATTTTCTCCTTTATTTATTCGTAAATTTTTTTATTAATTAAAACTACTCAAAGTGTTTAAATCCATAAATAAACTTTTATGTTTATTATTTATAATATCTCCCGTTTTTGCTTTTTCACAAACAAAAATTAGAGGAAACGTGTTTGATAAAAAAACCAAAGAACCAATTCCTTTTGCAACAATTTCGGTAAAAGGAACTTATGAAGGAACAGTAACCGATTATCAAGGAAATTTCTTTTTAGAATTTAATGAAAAAGCCGACACAATTATTATTAATTGCATGGGATATTTCCCCGATACTCTCAAAATTTCTTTAAATTCGTTCAATAACATTAATATAGGACTTATACAGGAATCTTTCGATTTAGAAAAAATTGTTGTTTATCCGGGTGAAAATCCTGCAAATATTTTGCTAAATAAAGTTATTCAAAACAAAAAATCTAACGACCCTTCAAGGCTTAAAACATACAGCTACGAACAATATACAAAGCTTAGAGCCGATATGAACAATTTTGATCCGAGAATAAAAAACGAAAAATTTATGAAAGATTTTAGCGTTTTGTTCGACGGATTAGACACTTCGTCGGTAACCGGAAAAGTTTATGTTCCGTTGGTTTTATTTGAATCGCTTTCCGATTTCTATTTCGAGAAAAACCCGAGAAACAAAAAAGAAATTATTAAAGCAATTAAAACTTCAGGCGTTCAAAACGAAAGTGCCACACAGTTTTCAGGTCAAATGTATGTTGAACTGAATTTCTACGATAATTACATGAATATTTTTCAAAAAGAATTTGTAAGCCCTATTTCGTTCAGCAGTTTAATGGTTTATAAATATTATTTAATAGACAGTTCATTTATAGACAAATCATGGTGCTATCATATTTCTTATAAACCAAAAAGAAAAAATGAATATACTTTTAACGGAGATATGTGGATTGCTGATACAACTTTTGCAATAAAAAAAATTTCGGCAACAATGTCCGAAGATGTAAATATTGAGTTTATTTCTTCTATGTATATTGAGCATACTTTTGGTTTAATAAATGATTCGATTTGGTTTCCTAATGCCGAAGAACTATTTATTGATTTTAACGTTACAGAAAAAATGACCGGTTTTTTTGGACGAAAAAATGTTATTCGTAAAAATATTAAAATAGATTTTGATTATCCTCCAAAATTTTTCTCAAAAACGCAAACTCGCGAAATTATTGTTAACGAAGATGTATTAGAACACAGCGAGGAGTTTTGGAACCAAAACAGATTTACCGATTTAAGTCAAAAAGAGTTGGGAATATATAAAATGGTAGATTCTATTACGGCAATGCCAAAGTTTCAAAAGATAAAATCTTTCGTTTACCTTATTTCTACAGGATATTTTGATTTAGGAAAATTTGAATTCGGACCTTATTTTTATATGTACAGTAAAAATGCTATTGAAGGAAACAGATTTAGAATTGGCGGAAGAACAAGTAACGATTTCAGCAAAAAAATTGAATTTAGCGGTCATTTGGCATTCGGACTTTTAGACCAAAAATTGAAATACAGCGCACAATCGCTAATAAAATTGGACAGTAAACCATGGACAATGCTTAAGTTTTTTTATGAATACGATATGGTTCAACTTGGTTTAAGTTCGGGAGCTTTTGGCAGCGATAATATTTTTTCGTCGGCATTAAGCGCAACACCAAATGATAAACTTTTACCTGTAAGCGATTTTGAAACCGGAATTGAACGTGATATTTTTAGCGGATTTATTACAAATTTATATTTTTCGCACCGAAATATTTATCCGACAGACAGCTTGCAGTTTATTAATTATGACGATATTATTCAAAATAAACTAACAGTAAATGAAATTTCTTTGAGTTTGCATTTTGGTTATAACGAAGAATTCATTGCGGCTCATTTTAACAGATTATCAATGGGCTCGTTGTTTCCAATTCTTGAATTAAACTATACACACGGATTTGCCGGTTTTTGGGGCAGTGAATACTCTTACGACAAATTAATTTTCGGACTTCAACATTATGCAATATTTGGACCTTTCGGAAAATTAGTTTATCATATAGAAGCCGGAAAGATTTTTGGAAAAGTGCCGTTTCCGCTTTTAAAACTTCACGAAGGAAATCAAACTTATTTTTTCGACAGTTATGCTTTTAATATGATGAATTATTACGAATTTGCAAGCGATCAATATGTTAGTGTTTTTGCCGAACATCATTTTCAAGGTTTATTTTTTAATAAAATTCCGCTTTTACGAAAACTTCATTTTCGAGAAGTTATTTATGCCAAAGGTGTTATAGGAAGTTTGCAACCCGAAAATGTTCAAGAATTTCAGTTTCAAAATAATCTTTCAGACGTTAGAATTCCGTATATTGAAACCGGTGCGGGAATAGAAAATATATTTAAAGTTTTTAGAGTTGACGTTGTTTGGCGACTCACACATGTTGAAAATCCGGAAATAAGCAAAGTAGGTTTTAGATTTGGAATGGCTGTTGCTTTTTAAAAAATGAAAACGTCATTTCATAATTTTATGAAATGAC
>DZBS01000039.1 GCA_022729995.1 Draconibacterium orientale
AAACGCACTCAAAATCAGAATTAAACAATATAAAAACACAATTCGCCGAAAACGGAATAAACCCAATAACTTATGAATAACTCAAATTTAGAAACCGCCAAAATTGCTCAAAGAATTTCTATTCTGAAAAATGAAGTTTTAAACGCAGAAAATTCTATTTGTATTGAAAGAGCAATAATTTGGACAGATTATTTCAAGAAAAAAACCAACAAACAAAAGCCTGCAGATATTCAAATGGCTGAAGCATTAAGCAGAGTTTTGCTTGAGAAATCTGTTAAAATATATCCAAGCGAATTAATTGTCGGAAATTTCAGTTCAAAACGAGTTGGAGGCTCAATATATCCTGAGCTTCACGGATTTGCAGTGTTGTTGGATTTATTCAAATTTAACACGCGAAAAGTAAATCCGCTTCAAATAAGCAAAAACGAAAAACGGCAATTGCTAAAAATAATGCCGTTTTGGTCAACTCGCTTTCTTGCGATAAAAGCATTTTCCGGACTCGGAAACAAAATAAAATTCCTTAAAAGTCAACTCAAATCAACAGAATATGTAATAAATGAAACCGGCGGAATTGCTCATTTTGCTCCCGATTATGAAAAACTGATTACTTTAGGAATAAAAGGAATTATTGAAGAAGCACAGTCGTTACAAGAAAAACAAGATAAAGATTCCGAAAAATGGAATTTCTACGAATCGGTTAAGATTATAAATTCAGCTTTGGTAAAATTTGCCGAAAGATATTCAACAGAAGCATTATATCTTGCAGAAAAAGAACAAGATACAGAACGAAAAAAAGAATTAATTTCAATATCCGAAGTTTGCAAAAATGTTCCGTTAAATCCTGCAAAAAATTTTCACGAAGCATTGCAATCAATCTTTTTTGTTCAAATTGCCATAAATTTAGAAAGTTTAGACAACGGAATTTCGCCCGGAAGAATAGATTATTATTTGAATAAATTTTATGAAAAAGACATTAAGTCGGGTATTTTAGACAGAGAAACTGCCAAAGAATTACTTTTTGCTTTCAGCATAAAATTTTCGGAACTAATTCCAATACTTTCGGAACAAATAACCGAATATCACAGCGGATTAATGAGCGGACAAGTTGTTTGCGTTGGCGGAAAAAATTCGGAAGGAACAGACTCAACCAACGAGTTAAGCTATATTCTATTGGAAATAATGGAAGAATCGGGTTTGCGACAACCAAATTTTCATGCCAGAATACACAATAATTCACCCGAAAAATATTTAAACCAAATTTTTAAATCAATTTCTTCCGGAAATGGTTCTCCGGCACTTTATAACGATGAAATAATTCCGGAAACCATGAGAATAAACGGATATTCAGCTTTAGAAATAAACGATTATACGCCTGTTGGTTGCGTTGAACCCACAATTCCGGGAAAAAGTTTTGCCTCAACAGATGCAGCACTTTTTAATGTAATAAATCCGCTTGAAAAAACACTTTTTTCTAATTCAAATTTTAACTCATTCGACGAATTTCTCAAAGCTTATGAAAATCAGCTAAAAAAGCAAATTGAATATTTTATTTCGGTAATGAACGCAATAGAAAAAGCCAATCATATTCACCGCCCTACACCGCTTTCGAGCAGTTTTATAGACGGTTGTATTTCGTCGGGAAAATGTTCAACCGGCGGCGGAGCAATTTATAATTTGTCGGGAATTCAATGCGTTGGAGCCGTTGATGCAGGCGATTCTCTTTATGCAATAAAAAAGGCTGTTTTCGACGATAAATCAATAACTTATAAAGAATTAACAAGTGAATTAAAATCGAATTTTAAATCCGAAAAAATAAGAAAACTTTTAGTTCAAATTCCAAAATTCGGAAACGACAATGCCGAAGCCGACAAATGGACAATGTATGTTGCCGGAACTTTCAGCGATATTTTAAATAAATATACAAATTATCGTGGCGGGAAATACGTAACAGGTTTATATTCAATGACAACACATTCGTATTTAGGAAAAATAACCGGCGCATTGCCAAGCGGAAGAAAAAAAGGAATTTCATTTTCGTCGGGCATTGCACCTTCAAACGGAGCAGACAAAAGCGGTCCTACAGCAATGTTTAATTCATTGAACAGAATTGATTACACAAAATTTGCCAACGGCGTAAATCTCAATGTAAAATTTAACAAAAATATGCTGTTGAGCGAAACCGGACAAAATGCGGTTAAAAACTTGGTAACAACATTTTTCAAAAGAAAAGGAATGCAAGTTCAAATAAATGCTTTAGACCCGGAAATATTGATAAAAGCACAAAAAAATCCGGAATTATATCCCAACATATTAGTTAGAGTTTCCGGTTATTCGGCATATTTTAACGATCTCACACCCGAAGCTCAAAATGAAATTATTACAAGAAACAGTCAGAATTAGTAAATAATATTTGTCTTTATGTAATTTTTTAATATTTTTATTGGATTAAAAAAGAAGTTTTTTGAAAACGTTAACTTCTAAAATTAAAAGTAACAAAAAGCAGAATAATTGCCAAGTGCAGTTGTAAAACAAATTATCCAAAAATTAATAAATATAAAACAGTAAAAAAATGCCGATAATATCTTTAATTCAGCTTAAACAATATATAATTTCGGGCTTACAAAAATATTCAATAGATGAATTATATAACAATAAGCATACGATGTTTGAATATAAAAATTCAGAAATTCGGTTAAATCAAAACACAATATTAACAGATATTAAAAACAATTTCGATTCGGAAAATATTCTTCCAAACGAATTCACAACAAACAATTTTATAGATTGGATTGAAAGGAACTCAAACAGAATTAATAATTTTGAACCACTAATTCAGGAAGAAATTGAGCTGTATTCAAAAAATATAATTGAATATGACAATAAAATTTCTCAAATAAATGACCAAATTTTACAAAATAAACAAGTAGAAAATGATTTTGAGCAAATACTTTCAAAAATAATTTCAAATATTAGTGAAAATAGGTTTGAAGAAAAAGAGTTTGCCGTTAAAATAAACGAAAATAAGTTAGAAATTGAAAAAATAAAAAATCTTGAAGAAAATGAGAAAAATAAATCTAAAATTAACGAATTATTAGAAATTAACAATAATTTAACTGTTAAAAGCAGAGAAAAATTTGATTCTTTGTACATTGAATTTGGCAAAGTACATGCTGAAAGGAATAAAATATTAAGGGAAAATAAAAAATTAAGAGCGGAAATAAAAGATTTGAAAATAAGAAAAGCAAATAAAGAAAAGGAAAAAGTATTATTTATTAAAAAAGATATTAAATTCGATAAAGAAAAAGAAGCAATTGCAAAAAATACAATTTTAGAATTTTTATTCGGAAAACACCAAGAAGGCTATATATTTGACCCAATAGATTTTAATAAAACCGAAATTTTCAAAACAGTATTCAATAATAAGTTTGAAATTGTTGATGTTAAAACAATTAGACAATCACTGTTAACAGTATTTTCAGAAAAAATACCCGACCCAAATATTTTATTAATTTACTCGGGCGAAAATTATAACTCAAAAAAAGCAATTGTTTTAAAAGTTACAAGTACAAGCAATTCAAATTCCGACAACTTAGCCGCAATCTTTTTTTCGATGAAAAATGCTTTAACCAAATACGAAATAATTCAGGTAGAAAACGGCATTTCATATTTGAATGTTAATAACGGTATTTTTGTAAAGATTTTAACAAGAAAAAACAGCAGAAATATTAAAAACCCGGCAATATCGTTAATTGCAAGAAAAACCGACAATTCAAGCACTTCTTATTCACTAACTTATAATAAAAATATTTTTGGTGGTAATTCAGAATCAGGATTTATTCTTAACAACGGATTATACATTACATTAAAAGATTATATTTTTGAACTATATTTTGATGCAAATTCAATGTTGTTGAACAATAATCAAATTAAAATAGTTTAATACAACTAAAAACAAACAATAATTTATTTTTTTTAAAGAAGAAAAAACAATTTATATTAAATTACAAAAGCTATTTTCCGATACAAAAATTGAACTTGCCTATAATATCTGCATCACAGAACACTCGGGCAACAATATTTCGACAATAATTTATAAATAACTGAAATAAAAAAAACTAAAAAAAATTATAATATGTCAACAAAATTATCATTAAAACTAAAAAAATAAAATGAATTTATCTTAAACTGCTTTCCAAAATAGCAAAGGAAAACTAAACATTTATTTCAATTTTTCTTTCTCCAACTCTTCCCTTGTCCAATTATCTTCCCAAGAATCGCAATAATCGATAATCTTGCAATCGGGACACCAACCGGAGCAGAAATCGTAAGTCATTGACCAACCGGGCATATAATGAATATCCTCCGAAAACTTCTCTCGAGCAAGTTCATAGCGTAATTTTATGGGCATGTTTTCTCTAAAATCTACATCAATATTAAAGTATGACCACAAATAAATTATTGCATCTGTAATTTGTTGCATCTGTTTATCTGTAAGCTTTTCAGAAGGAGGTAACTCTTTATAACTAACACCGAATAGATTTTTGGCAGAAACATTCGGAGCTGTTTCAATTGCAAGCATCTTTTCATCAAATTCCTCGTAAGATTCTGTTTTTTCAAGCTCAGTATCCGGCGGCACATTTTTTTTGGCAGTCCTCAAATCTCCAATCAGCTGATTTATGTAGTTTTGCATTGAACTCATAACAATGAAAAAATAAAAATTAAAACGGCAACTCAAATTCCGGATGGTAACACCTAAACCGGCTGAATCTAAAAACTGAAATTTTTACACCGTTTCCGTCTTCCTCAACATCTCGATAAGTTGTTGAAGCAACAGTATTTACAGCTTTATTATTCAAAAAGAGAACAACATTATATGTGAAATTCATTTCACCCATAATATGAACAGCATAACGTTTATTATAAGGTTTATATCCGTTAGCCTCAAATATTTCCAGACATTTGTCTCTATACTGTTCTGCCAATTCAACAATACTTTCACTGTCAGCATCAGGGTCGATATGCGGAAACGGCAAATCCATTATTTCATCAAACTGCTCTATAGCAGCTCTGGTTTGTTCTTCACTCCAATTTGATGTTGGGTGATTTGAGAGGTTTATTAGCATGGTATTTATTCTATTTTTAAGAAGAATATTTCAACTTATCTTTACTAAAACTACAAAAATATTTTTATTTGTTTTCAGTATAATGAAATTTAAAGAGTGTCAATTATATTTTATTGTTGGTTTTTTTAATTATTATCATTATTTCATTATAAAAACTATCAGCTTCGTTATAAAATTTTTCTGCGGGTCTTGCATCTCCTTTTGTTCCTGCGTGATTAAAATCGTTACGGTATGGAGTTAGTTTACTATAAATATCTGCAAAATATGAAATATATTGACTTTTGTATAATTTCTCAACAAGTCGTTTTTCTAATTCAACTTTTTTTATTTCTTTTTGTTCAAATTCATTCAAACGTGTTTTATAATTTTCTTTGTTAGTTTGAAAACACGCCGATAAAACTATTCTTGAAATTTTATCTGTATATTTTTCATTTTCTAAATCAAGTAAATATGAAATAATCATCTCTTGCATTAAAGTATATGCTTGCTGTATCAAATCGTTATCAATACAAAACCTTATTGCAGAAATACCATTCATTACGTTATTTCCTTTATAGTCTGCTATTGTCTTCTCCATGTAATCAATAAGAGGAATAAGAGGAACTTCAATGCTTTTTTCAGATAAAGCTTTTTTAAATTTTTCAATTTCATTTTTAAGTTTATCAAAAGCTAAACCATTTACAATTTCACCGCCTCTAACAGTTGAAAATAAACGCATTATATCTTGAATTTTCTCTGCAATTTTTTCAGAACTAATTTCTTTTATTCTCTTTGCATTACCAAAATTTACAAAAATATCAGCTCCGCTTGTCCAATCTTGCAATGTCGAAAATGATGTAATGTCAATTATCGGAGAAAAATCGCTTTTTCGTGCTTCCCAATTGCCATAGGTAATACTTTTTACAGTAATTTTCTTTAAAAATTTTGCATAATTGATAAGTACCATCACAAGCATAGGAATAGACCTAAAAGCATGGGTAATGTCAAAATAAACTTCATCTTCGGGTTCTAAAACATCAAAAACTGATTGAAATATTTGCCAAATTTCTTTTTCATCATCGCCGTTGGCAATATCTTCGTTTTTAATTTGAAATTGGAAATTACAATTTTGTAAGGTTTCTTTTAATCCTGTATAAGTTTCCTTTTCTTTATTTTTTACTTGAAAATGTTCTGTTTGTGGCGGACTTTCCCAATTTTGATTTTTTGCCTTTTCTGTTAGAAAAATATATGCAACATCTTCTTGTTTAAATTCTTTTGCAATTAGTTTCAATGCTGCCTCTTGCACAAATCTTGTTTTTACAGAGTTGTTTTCGTTATTAAAATAGTAATTTGTTTCTTGATAGTAACTTACTCCAAGAATTGATATAAATACTTTACGTGCCATAATTCTATTTTTTGTTAATTTCAGAAAACCACTGTTCTGCTGTTTTTTTTCCAACCCATGAACTAACATCTTTCCAATTATCTCGTTTTATGCTCGCCCAACCTTTATCACCGTTTTTGTCAATACAACATTTGATAAAAGATTTTATATAATCAAATTCTTGTTTGTCAATATCGGTATTCTGTTTGAATTTTTTTATAATATTTTTCCCCTTTGTAAACTCGTCAATATTTGCTAAAACAGAAAGTCCTTTATTTAGTAGTTCATCAAGTTGTTTTTTATTTGCTTCTTGCTTTTGTTTTTCTTCTTGCTCTTTTTGCTTCAAAAATTCTATGTTTTCGATTCGTTTTGTTTCAACTTCTTGTTCTTCTTTCAGGATTTCCATTGCTGCTTCACATTTTTTATACTGAAGTGACAAATCTACATTTTTATCTAATTTTTGTGCTTCGTTATATTTTTCTATTGCTTTTTCGTATTGTTTTTCGACGAAAAATGTGTCAGCTTCTTGAATAATATTTTTGAACTCTTGTTTTATTTTTTCTTGTTCTTCTCTTTCAATTCTTTTTTGTTCAGCTTCTTGAAGTTCAATTTTTCTGCGTTCGGCTTCTTCTTGTTCTTTTTGTTTTATTTCTTCGTCGGTTATAACTTTAAGTTTTACAAAGCCCATTGGCATATAATTTCCATCAGATACTGCAATTTTTCGAGATTTTGCTGATTTTTTATGTTGATATTTACCTCGTGAGCGACCGTTATTAACTTCAATTTCATCAATAAAATGTTCTTCAAATTGCCAATCGCCAGTAACTGAATGAAAACCGCTACCGGCAGACATACGCAAAACACACGAGTTTTTTTCTTTTGTGAATTCAAGTATTTTTTCTAAATTTTCAATAATATTGTCAGTTTGTTCATTTGAGTATTTTTCAAAAAAATTAATTTCTCGCTTTATGTATTCTTTTGTATATTCGTTGATTATAGAAAAAAGATTAAAAGGGATTTTATTATACTCTTGTAAAATCTCTTTCTTATTTAGTTTTATTTGGTTAATATCATTATTTTTATTGAAGTTATCTACTTGCTTCTCCGAAAGTGAAATTGTAAATATTTTGCTTTTTTGCTTTTTATCAATTATTTCATAAATTGTATTAAAGCCGATTGGTTTAAATTTTGAATTTGTTTCATTTTCTCTTTCGCCTTTGTGTTTCCAACCTCCTTGCCAATTTTCATCTTCTTTAAAAAGATTAAAAATCTTAGTGTTAACCAATTCTGTTTTTTCAAATTGAGCATCAGAAATTTTCACAAAACGCATAAATTCATCGCCGTCTGTTGATGAGCCAAAATAATCTTTTTCGTATAATCTGTCAGGTTTTGTCCCATTCAAAAAATGTTTCAATAAAATTGACCTAATTGCACCTTTTAGCGAACTGCCCGGTATATATGGTTTGTTGTTAAAGCCGGTTTTTATAAATGCTTTAATATCGTTGGAACTATCTACGTTTATTTTAAATGTTTCTTCGGTTATTGTGTCTAATTTATTTCCAATCAATTTTTTAAGACCATCTCCATTTTTATTTACAAGTAAAGCAGAGAGTTTATGAATATCGTTACTTAAAACTCCGTACATTTTGCGTGTATTCAGTTTTATCAAGTTTCCTTTATCTTGTATAAAATCCAAGCCTTTTACCCAGTCTTTTTCACTGCCGGATCCGATGTGCAAAGGTGATAAAACTTCAATTTCTATGTTGTAATTGTGATTTATTGAGTTATTCATATTTTACTTTTTATGTTGTTCAAAAAATTGAATTTCTTTTTCAATTTCTTCAGCGAGTTCTTTTTCAGTAGGCAAGTAAAGTTGATATTTCGAAGCAAAAAGTTGTTTATTTTCACTAAGAACAGAGTATTTTACAACGGTATTGTCTTTTTTTGTGCAAAGTATAATCCCAATTGTCGGGTTATCGTCCGCCGATTTGTATTTGTCTTCGTAAAGACGCACATACATATCCATTTGCCCGATGTCTTGATGTGTTAATTCGCCTGTTTTAAGGTCTATTAACACAAAACATTTCAGCAGATAGTTGTAAAAAACTAAATCTATGTAAAAATTTTTACTTTCGGTAGAAATTCTTTTTTGACGAGCAACAAAAGCAAAACCTTTTCCGAGTTCGAGTAAAAAATCATTTAATTTGTCAATAATTGCCTGTTCCAATTCACTTTCGAGATAATTTTTATTTTCTTTTAATTGCAAAAATTCAAGTATAAATGGGTCTTTTAATACATCTTCGGGTTGTAAATCTTTTGTTTTTTCTTTCATTTCGTCAATAACCGGTTTTTTGTCCTGAGATGATAACAAACGCTCGTAATACAAACTGTTTATTTGTCGGTCGAGTGCACGGGTTCCCCAGTTGTTTTCAACAGCTTCTTTCATGTAAAACTCTCTGGCTTTGGGATTTTCAACACGCAGTAAAGAGCGATAATGTGTCCAAGTAAGTTCTTGTTTTAAAATTTGATATATATAATGAGATTTGTCACGCAATGCGTGATGAACTATATTTGTCTCATTTTCAGTGCTTTCAGATTTGTCACGCAGTGCGTGGTGAATTGGAAATAATTGGTAAAATTGTCTGCAATATCTTAAATGAGTTTCAGAAAAACCATTCCCAAATTCCTCTACTAATTTTTCAGAAAGTTCTTTTATAATATATTTTCCGTATTCTGCTTTAGCGTCGCCGCCTTGCTCTTCATCAACAATCATTTTGCCTATTTCCCAGTTTAGGACAACGTTAACAAAGTTTACAGTGGTGCGAACAGCAGATTTAGCAGTAGTTATTATTTCTCTTACTGATTTGTATAAGGAATTTAAATTATCAACGTCCATAATTAAAGAGTTATCGGAATAAAAAATGACTTTCCGTTTCTGAAAATCTTGTGATTAAGTTGCTGTTCAGGAGCAAGTTCACTTAAATCAGGTGTTAAATCTGCTATTCTGCCCAAAATTATTGAATTTGTTTTAAAAATCGAACCTTCTTCAAACATGTAAACACGGTTTTTCCTTATTGTGTTGTGTGGCGGAGTTGTTACCCAACCGCCTCGTTTTTTAAAACTGTAAGCAGAATTTTCGTCTAAAATAGTTTTTAATTGTTCTTGATTTTCAGGCAAATACAACGATAAATTCATTGAATAATCACTTTCGGGCAAATCAAGTTTTATTTCATCTTTTGTCCATTCAAAATATCCGTTGCCAACGTTGCGGTCGGTGCCTATACCTTCGTATTGCAAAATATTAAGGGCTTTTTCGAGCAAATTTGTTTCGCCTTCGGCAATAAAATACATGCCCGAATAATCTTTAAAAAACAAGCGTTCCATGTAGTAAATTTTGGTGTCTTGTTCTTCTCCGTTTATTATTAACTGGCGAGGCACTTGTGCGTGCGGAAAAACTTGTGATGATATAAAATCTTTGTCAATTTTATCTTTTGAATAATAACTGCCATACAGATTTTCGTCTTTGTAAAAATCCTCAATTTTTTCTCCCCTAATATGCAGTTTAAAACTTTCGGTATCAAACCATTTAATTTTTTTAATTTTTTTATGCACGTCGAGCATATTTTCGGGTAAAACATCAATTTTTCGATATTTTGGAAAAAAGTAAACCGGATTTTTGTCTGCTTTATCTATTTGATAAAAAGGAAACAAACTACTTATTGTAAATCCCAAATCGCCGTTGAATTCTTCTTCAAAATCGTATCCAACTTTTGCCAAAGCCGATGTAAGAGCAGCGTAAAGCGTGTCGGAATGTAATGTTTGCAGACTTTTGGCGTAGTCGTCGCTTTCGTTGCTCAGGTGCAAAGGCGTGGTAAAGTGGAGTTTGTATATATTTAAGTTTTTATTCATTTTTTACATATTTTGTTAAGTCTTCGTCTTTTTCTGATATATCAATAAATTTTACTTTCCCGTAACCTCTTGTTCCACTGCCACCTAAATAATCATTTTCTAATATTTTTAACCCATTTTGCAACATTTCTTTTGTTTTATTTTCATCAGTTTCTCCATCTTCTTCCCAAACATTAATTATAAATTCAACATCAAATTTAGAACCTGCCGGAATACGCTCAATTTGTCTTGGATTTGAAGCTGTTCCGGTTATTCTGCTTATACTGTTTTCATATTTTATTTCAGTATAAGGCATATCAGTATAATCCGAATTTTTAAGTTTTTCAATAGTTTCCTCTGACATTATAGCATCTCTAACAATAATTTTTGAAGGTTTATTTTTTTTAGCAAAACCAAAAACGTTATTAACATTGTCGTTATCTCCAACTTCGGCTGCTCCTACTGTTTGCTCTAATAAACTTCTTATTTTTCCTTTTAAAGAACTGCCCGGAATATAAGGAATATTATCAATAGACCTTCTTACAACAGGTTTATCAACTCCTCCAATTTCTACGCTGTCCGAACTGTTTCCAATATGTAAACCGGTTAAAACTTCTAACTGTTTTTTTATTATTATTTTTTTAACTAATTTTTTCATAATTTTATATTTTAATCGTTTCCACCAAAAAATTTATGATACGCAACAATTGCTTCTGCAATTTTAACAAAATTGTTAAAATCTGACTTATTGTTTTCTCTAACGCTATCTAATGCTATTGAAATCTCTTCATTAAATTGTTTTATTTTTGTATCCGGTTTTCTACCTACAGCATAAGCAAGTTGTGCTTTTAACATTGGTAATTCGGTTTTCAATTTATCATAATCTGCTTGAATGCGTTTAAGTTCCCCAAAAAATTTTCTAATTTGTGAAGTAGATAGTGAAGATTTTCTACCTCCTTGTGTTAAAAATTCTCCGAATGATTTAGCCCATTCAACAGCATCGTTGTTTACCCCAGTTCTTATCCAATCTGGATTAATTTTATCGTAAGCCATATTTTATATTTTTAAAAGTTTATAATTAAATTTCAATAAGTTTTAAATTTTCAGCAATTTTTTCGTTTGACGGTAATAGATTTTTCCATTTTTCGGGTAAATTGCTGTATAGTTTATATGTTGCTACGCCCAGCGGTTGTGTGGCGTTATTTAGTGCGTATTCAACAATTGTTCTGTTTTTCGATTTGCAAATAATTATTCCAATTGCAGGATTTTCGTTTTCTAATTTTATTTTATCGTTAATTATTGACAGATAAAATTGCATTTTTCCGGCATATTCGGGCAAAAATTCGCCAATTTTAAGTTCAATAGCCACAAGACTTTGCAATTTTCTGTGAAAAAGCAGTAAATCAATAAAATATTCTTTGTCTGAAACTTCAATTCGAAATTGATTTCCGATGAAACTGAACTCTCCGCCCATTTCAATCAAAAATTGTCGGATATTGTTAATCAATGCTGTTTCTAATTCTCTTTCTGAATGTTTGTCGGCAAGAGCAAGAAAATCGAAATTATATTCATCTTTTACTGCCAGAATTGCTTGATTTTTATATTTTTCGGGCTGTGTTTGTTCAAAATTTGTTTGATTTGTTTGGTATAAATAGTATGAATTTCCTTCAATTTGATTTTGTAAAACAGCAACAGTCCAACCAAATTTTCTCACCATTCTGATATAAAATTCTCGTTCTAAATCATCTTTACATTTATTCATAATCAAGATGTTATGAGTCCATCCTATTTCTCCAATCAATGATTGGAGATTTGATTTATCTTTATATTCCAAGTGAAATTGCCTCATATTCCACAGATTTTGAGCCGACCAGCCTCTTTGTCCGGGAAATTCTGCTTGTAAATCTTTTGAAAGTTGTTCTACAACTGATTTTCCCCAGCCGAGTTGCTCTTGTTTTTCAACAATCATTTTACCGATGTCCCAATTTAGTTCAATTGCCTGCTTATTTACGGCTTTCATTGCCTCATATTGGGCTGACCTTATGCGTTGTTTTATATCTGTAACAAAATTATTATATGTGTTTTTTTCTATCTTCATTTAATCTTTTGTTTTGGGTTGATATTTAAGTTCTACTTCTGCCCAACGTGCAGCGAGTGAAACAAGGTCGTAATTTCTTGCCGGTGCAAATAATTCTTTTTGTAAACCTCCTTTTTGTTTATTGCCCATTATAAATTCATAAATTTCTTTGTTTTTTATGTCTTTTTCTGTTTTAAGTTCGTTATCGAACTTAAAACGTTCGGCAAATCTTTTTAAGTAATATGCCGTGTTCCAAATATAACTATAATCTATTTTTTCTTTTTGTCCTTTTTCTGCGTTTTTTTCGTTTTGTTTTTTCATTTCGGCATAAAGCATTAGTTTGTGCAATATTCCTTTTGATAAATCATTTTCATTAATAAATTTAATAAATTGATTTTTATAATTTTTTACTATTTCAAATTCTTTATTCCAACTTATTGTTTCGCCAAAAAATGTTGTTGCATTTTTGCCTTCAAAGTTTTTAGAGTTTTTTTCGGCATCGCCGGCTAAGTCTGCTGCTTTGGCAATTGGAAATTTTTCATGAACAAAACTTATTCCTCCGGAAATTCCTATTTCGTTACGTTTTGAATATTCTGCAAATTCTTTGCGAACGAGTTCGGCAAATTCAATGGTTTTGTCCCAACGACCAATAACAAATAAATCATCGCCACCGGAATAAAGTATATTTAACCAATCACGAAATTGATAAATCGGAAAATTATATTCGTCAAATTTATCGTTTCCGTTTTCGTCTTTCTCAATGAAATTGTCTCTTAAATTGTTCAAATATCCGCTGAAAAATAAATCCAAATGAAACGAAAGTGTTGAGAAAGCACTAAAACTCATTCGTTTGGGGTCAAAACCTTCGATAAAAATTTTGCCCAAGTTGTCAATATCCATTCTTAAAATTCCAAGCAATGTGTTTTCATTATTGTCGGTTTTTGCGAGTTCGTTAAATGTTTTTTCTTCAAATTTATTTTTCATAGCTTGTTTGTTTCCGCCGTAAAACTGGAAACCGTAAGAAACATTTAAGCCGTCAATTGGTTTTTTTAGAAAATTGGTATTGTTGATAAACTGAACATTGCAAAAATCGGCTGATGTTATTTTTCGTGTTTCTTTTTCAAGTTCTTTATCATCAATCAAATAAAATATTGTGTCAAGTATTTTTATTGATGTAGATTTTTTATTTAAAAATGTATTTTCGCCCTGCAAATTATTGAACGATAGAATAAAATCGGCATCTTTAAGTTTTTTGCCGAGTTCTGTTTGTTCTAAAACTTCTTTTGTGGTGTATTTTTTTTCTATATCTCTATTATTTTTTACATCTTCTTTATTGTAAATTTCTATATTGGTTTCATTTAATTCTTCTCCGGTAACAGCACATATTTCAACATTTCCACCGACTGCTAATTTTTCGTTTTTTTCATTAAAAAACTCGTTAAATGTTTCTTCTGAAATTAATAAAGACTTAAATTTTTGTTCTTTTTGTTTTGTAATTTTGTCGGCAAGCAGTTTCCAAAGGTCTTTCAGTTGTTTTTTTTCTTGTTTATAATCTTCAATTTCGAGCCAATTTTCTTTTTCTGCATAATTGTTGCGATAGGCAAAAGCAACACTATCAATATTTATCGAAATTTTGCCTTTGTGTAAACTCCAAAGTTCTCGTTCAACTTCTTTTTTTATTTCTTCAATTGCATTTTTAACTGTTTGAGTATTAGGCAAAAGCAAATAAAATTTTCCACCCGAAGCATAAAGAACGTGAGCCGATTTTGCGTTTATATTTTCATTCGTTTTAAACTTGTTGAGCATAGCTTCTGCCAAAAGTTGCAAGTAAAACGAGCGACCTTTAAGGCTTTTAGCTGCTTTACTGCTTGCAATATCGTAAATAAAACTCTGAATACCCGACAAATCAACGCCTACAAGCATAACAGGATAATATCCGGCGTTTACGCTTCCATATTTTCCATCAAAATTGAAGGCTTCTGAGTATTGTTCATCGTTTTTTGCAAGGTATAAGCAGTCGGCAATAGCAGCTGTTGTTTTTAGGTGGTCGAACAAACTAACGTTTGCCATATCCATTGTGTTTGAAGGAATTGCCCAAGTATATTTTCGGAGTAAATGCAAAAGTGAGCTTTCAAAACTTTCAAACGAGCCGGTTGGCAGTTTTTCAAAATCGGTTTCGAATTTTTTCCATAATTCGGCATATTGATTTTGCAGTTTTGATATGTCGTCTTGTTTTATTTCGTTCGGGAAAATTTTATTTTTATCAATTTGCAGCTCTGTTAAAGGAAAAGCAATATTTGGATTTCCAACATGTTCTTTGTCCCAAATCATAATTTGATTGAAAATTGAAAAAAGAGGAACGTCTCTAAAATCATTGAATTTTAAAGAATGTTTGAGGTTTATATCGTCATCTTCGTTAGAGCTATCGCCTCTGTCAATTCCTGCACTCCACCAATCTGCAATTTGAATAATTTTTTGAAAATCGGATTGAGGTAAATGATGATTACTTGCTAAGTTTGCAATATTATCTTGTTTAAAATTATCGTTTGTCCATTTATTAACTTTCAGTTCGGCATCTTTCACTTGTCCAAATTTAGTTTCAAATTTCTCAAAAAATTCATTTGTCCAAACAGAATGCAAATGCGAAAGTTTATTGTTATATGAAGGACAAATAAGGTTTTCAATATTTCTGGATTGATTAGATAAATTATTCCCTTCTTGGTTTCGGTTATTGCTTGCCCTCTGATAAAACTTTCCTATATCATGCAGCAGTGCTGCTAAGTATATTTTTTGTCGATATGTATTGTTCATTTTATTTGTTATTTTTTTCTTTACTCATTTGTTTTACAGTGCCAAAACCGAAACCTGCGCCCTTGCCTAATCCTAAAAAGTTTGGTAGGAACACGTTTGTTTCAAATTCCAGATTAAATGCCATCAGCTTTACGCCTTTGTGCGGCAATATTTTACTGCCTGTGTTTTCTGTTATTTTTAATTCGATTTGTTTTTCTATTGTCCATTCTATTCCTTTGGCAAACGATAGTATGTTGCCTGTGAGTTTTTGTTCCAAAAATTGATTTTTCTCAACTACACCTGTAAGTTCTTGATATTTCTTAAAGTTTTCTTGGTTTAGTGCCAACCAATTTATTATCGAATATTTGAATTTCTTATCCCAAACTTGCATTGTAAATTGGTTTAGATTTAGTCCGTCAATTTTCATTTCTCGTGTTTCGGTTCCAATTTTTATGCTCCAATCCTGTTGTTTGAAAAAGTGATGTATTTCTTCCACTGCTTCTTCTAAACAAATAATTGCAGGCTTTCCGTTTATAGATTTATACTGAATCAAAGGATATTTTTGCCTGAAACCGGTTTCGGTATGATTATGAAATAAAACATGTTCTTTACCGGCTTTTTCGGCGATTGCTGCTCTAAAAGCAGGCAATTCGTATCGTTTTATTTCCGATGAAAATTGTATTTGTAATAATCGCACTTTTTTTATCATATTCTTTTTTGTTAATATTAATCAAAACGCATACCATGCTTTAATCTATTGATTACAAGAAAATTAAAATTATCATATGTATCAAAATTGAAGAATTCCTGTCAAAAATTGACAATTTTGATTTATTTATATAACTTTGAGCTTGTTATATTTTTTTATTGATTTACAATATACAAATGATTTTTAATTTAAAAAATAAAAATGAAAATACTTATTTCGTGGATAGCGTTAACCAACGATTTTGCAGAAAATTCGGTAAATACAATTGGTCCCAATTATTTTTTTCATAAATTTCATTACAATCACGATAAGCATATTCTTTTATATACATCAAATACAGAAACCAAAGCAATTTATCTGCAAAACAAATTATCTGTCGATTTTCCAGCTCATTTAATAGAAACCAGAGCTGTAAATATTAGCGATATAAGCGATTTAATGGTTGTTAAATCGAAAGTGGAAAGTATATTGCTCGAATATGCCGATAATGAAATAGATATTTTCTTTTCGCCGGGAGCATCAATGATGCAACTTAGCTGGTATATTTGTCATAATTCACTGGGGCTTAAAACCAATTTGGTGCAATTGTTGAGAAAAGAACACAGCAAATCAAAAGACAAGCCGGATTTAGTTCAAATTGAAAGCAGTTTTTCGGGAATACCGCGAACGGCAATATTAAAGCAAACTATTATTGGGAAACCAAAAAATTTAGATTTCCTTATTACAGAAAGTATAAAACCGATATACGAAAATGCCGATAAAATAGCACAAACAGATAATGTTACAGTTCTCATTACCGGAGAAACAGGAACAGGGAAAGAGCATTTGGCAAAATATATTCACGAAAATTCGGCTCGAAAACAAAAACCTTTTGAAGCGGTAAATTGTGCAGGTTTTTCTGACGAATTGCTCGAGTCAAGGCTTTTCGGACACAAAAAAGGATCGTTCACGGGAGCTCTAAATTCGGAAATCGGAATATTTAAGAAAGCCGACGGCGGAACTGTTTTTCTTGATGAAATTGGTGATATTACTCCTTACATGCAACAATCATTATTAAGAGTTTTGCAGGAAAAAGAAATTAGACCAATTGGCGGCGATACCGTAAAAATTGATGTTAGAATAATAAGTGCTACAAATAAAAACCTTCTTGCTTCGGTTACTGAAGGTAAGTTCAGGAGCGATTTGTTTTACAGGCTTGCAGTTACCGATTTACATTTACCTTCGTTACAAGAAAGAGGCTCGGCCGACAAAAATCTTTTATTGAATTTTTTCATTACTCAAAAGAAAATCAAACTTAAAAAAAATAATGAAATAATATTAAGCGAAAATCTCAAAAAATTCATAAACACATATACTTTTCCCGGAAATATTAGAGAGTTAGAAAATTTGATTGAACGCTTATATGTTTTTTGCGATAGAAATGCTGATATCACAAATCTTTCTGCAGCATTTATGAAACAAGCAGAAAGCAAAAATCTTAGTCTTGATGTTGCGGAACGAAAACATATTGAATTTGTTCTGGAAAAAACCGATAATAACAAATCGGAAGCAGCGAAAATACTTGGAATTGCTCTAAATACTCTCAAATCAAAACTAAAAAATTATGAAGACGAAAATTTCATGATTTTTTAATATAAAAAACCGGTCAGACGGATAATTCAATTTAATATCACAATAAAAATTAATTATTCCGGTATAATTATAAAATCCGTCAGACCTATTTCCGACAAACATACTACTGTCAAAAATTTACTCAAAAATCAATAATTGACAAATTAATCATTTCCGGACATAAGCTATTCTTTTGATTAACAAAGCATTTCAGAAATAAATATTAGTGGTTCACAAATTGAATATATGCAATCAAATATTCAATACCAGAAAATTTTTATTAACCACTTATAATATTTAAAAAATGAAAAAAGTATTACTTCTAACAATTTCGTTAATCTTCTCATTAACAACATTCTCTCAAGCTCGCTTAGGTTATACAGAAAAAAGCATTAGAGAAGAATTTCCAAATTACACATTTACTACCGGTTACACCGATGACGGATTGAAATACATTTCTACAGAAGATTTCGATGAAGCAACTGTATTATACTATTTTACTAATGAAAATAAGTGTTACGGTTGCATCATAATTCCTTACAATACGGGAAAACTAAATTATTATGTTGAACAGTATAATAAAAAGTATGTTATTATTTCAGAAACAGAATGGAAGGCTTACACAGAAAACGGTATAATGACTATTAAACTTACTTTTGAAGGAAAACCCGGTTTTATGATTTATTAATAAACAATAAATCAAAGACATAAACTGATAATTTAAAAATTCACCGTTACCATTTAAAAAGTAAAAATTAACACAATTTATATTTCATAATTAATATTAATAAACACAAATAAAAAAATGAAAAAATCAATCTTACTATTAACAATTATTGTGGCATTTCAAATAGGATTTGCTCAAAATTCGGCATCGTTGACATACAAATTCGACGAAGTAAACAAAAAGATTTATTACGAAAAAGTTTATGAATTAGAAGGCAAAACAGCTGCCGAAATAAAAAATACAGTTCTTAAAATACTTGCCGCAGAGATGATTCAAGTAAATTTCGCCGACGAAAAAGACGTTTATGCTTTCGGCGATTTTGTTACGATTTATAAAAACGGAAGTAACAAAACCGATTTTAGAATGTCGTGCCGAATACATTTTTTTATAAAAGACAACAAATTGAAATTTTATGCTTCAAACTTCTTGTTACGTCCAAAAAATGTTGTTGCTACGTCAAATTCGGTAACGATAATAGACGGTCTTCAAAAATCTACAATGAATACACCAAATGAAAAATATGTTGAAGTATTTTATCCGAGAAAAACAAGCCCGAAAAATAAATTATTTCCGGATATGAACAGAATTATGAACGACATAATGAACAAAATACTTGCAGAATTGAACCCGTCAAATAACTGGTAGAATTTGAAATTCAAAATACTTTGTTAATATCGTCTAAAACAGTTCAACAATGTATCAAATTTAAACATATTACAAAGTCAAATCCCACAAACCCCCTTTCAATAAGGGGGAATTTTGCAATATAATTCATAACACATAATTAAGGCTTCTACTGCTACCAGCCACCAAAACAAAAAACCATGCACATAATATTAAATACACTTAGAACATATTTGTTGATAGAAAACGGTCATTTTGTAATTATAAATGATGAAGGAATTCAAATAATTTTTCCCGAAATAATAAGAAGCATTCACATAACGCAAGGAGCAAGCATAAACTCCGATGCGGCACTTTTGGCTCTTAAACACAAAATAGATGTAGTTTTTACAGAGAAAACCGGAATGTTTGCAGGAAGAATTGTTCACAAAAATCTTTATTCTGAAGAAAAAATAACTATCAATTAAAAATTTGCACTGAAAAGCCCAAAGCGTTGCAGGCTCTTAGGGCTTTAAATTCCAGATTCATAATTCATAATTTATAATTCAAAATTAACTAAACCATGCATATAATATTAAACACATTCGGAACATCGCTGATGAAAGAAAACGGTTTATTTGTTGTGAAAAACAACGAAGGCAAACAACTTATTTTTCCGGATAAAATTAAAAGTATTCACATTTCGAGAGGCGCTCGAATAAGTTCAGATGCCGCACTTTTTGCTTTGGAAAACGAAATTGATGTTTTTTTTATTGATAAAACAGGAATGCCCGCAGGCAGACTTTGGAGCGGAAAATTCGGTTCTATTTCAACAATTCGCAGAAAACAAATAGATTTTACTGTTTCGCCTGCTGCCGTTGACTGGATAAAGGATTTGATTGTGAAAAAAATTGATAACCAAAGCGCACTTTTACTTTCTTTTTCTAATTCCGAAAATGAAAAAAAACATGAAACCGCAGTGAATAAAATTGATGTTTACAAACAAAAAATAAGAGATTCACAGTCAGAGCTGGTTAATGATATTGCACCATCGCTAAGAGGCTGGGAAGGAGCTGCTTCAAAAGTATACTTTTCCGAAATTTCCGATATGATGCCTCAATCTATGAAATTTAGCGGAAGAAGCATGCGACCTGCAAAAGATATTTTTAATATGTTGCTAAATTATGGTTACGGAATGCTTTACGGAAAAGTTGAAAGTGCACTGATTAAGTCAGGTCTTGACCCATACACAGGAGTTTTGCACCGAGAAGATTATAACAGGCCGGCAATGGCTTTTGATGTGATTGAACTTTACAGAGTTTGGATAGATTATGTGGTTGTGAACCTTTGCATTCAGGAAGTTATTGACGAAGATTGTTACAGTGTTGCAACCGACGGAGGATTCTGGCTTGAAACACAAGGAAAACGTATTTTAATACAATCGGTTAACGATTATTTGTCTGAAATTCTAAATTCGGGTGGAATTATTCGTTCGCGTGCGGTTCATATTGATTTATATGCGCAGGATTTGGCTCAAAAAATGTTTAAATTCAAATCGGGATAAATCAGAAACCGAATTTGCAAAAAACCAAATAATTTGAACTTTAAAAACCTCGCAACTGATTTATACAAAATTTTAACAAACCAATAATAAACGGTATAAAATGTTACTATTCGGAAAAAATATTACATCGCAGGGCGACCAATTATTAAAAATTAGTGTATTTGAACTGTATGAAAAAATATCGAGACCTTCACCCGAACTCGAAAGCCTGATAAACACTCTAAGAACTGTTTTATCTATTGACGAACAAAAATACAGAAAATTAAAAACCCAATTGCCATATTTTTGCACATCGGCATTTAATCCGCCATTCAGAAAAGCCGATAATTTTGCTTCTGCCGAGCAATTTATTTTAGATTTTGATCATATTGCCGAAGCCGAAATTAATATTGACGAACTCAAAAACAGGCTGTCCAACGATCTTAGAGTTAATCTACTTTTTACTTCTCCCGGAAACAACGGTTTAAAAATTATGTTTCAACTTAGCGAAAAGTGCTATGACAAAGGCAAATACTCAATTTTTTATAAACTATTTGCCAAAAAATTTGCTGAGCAATATAATCTGCTTCAAGTTATAGACACCAAAACTTCCGACGTTGCAAGAGCTTGTTTTTTGAGTGCCGACAAAAATGCTTTTTACAACGCAGTTCCTTTAGAAATAAACATTTCGGATTATATAAATTTTGAAAGTCTTGAAGAATTAAAATTTGCCGAAAACATAATTTCCGAAATGGAAACCGTTGAAAAAACAAAACTGAAAGAACAAAAAGAAGATGTGATGCCCGATGATATTTTAATGCAAATAAAATTAAAATTAAATCCGAATATCAGAATAAAAAAAGAAAAACAAATTTATGTGCCCGAAAAACTCGAAGAAGTTATTACACAAATAGAAATTCGTTCGGCAGAAATCGGTCTTAAAATGGCTGAAGTAACAAATATCAATTACGGCAAGAAAATTAGATTTGAAGCAGGACAATATTTTGCGGAAATCAATGTGTTTTTTGGTCAAAAAGGATTTACAATTGTTAAAACTACAAAAAAAGGAAGCAGCACAGAATTGGCCGATTCGGCTAATATGTTATTATGCGACATTTTATATCCCGAAAATAAAAAATAAATTAGATAATATGCTAATTTGTTAATGTGCTGATGTGTTAATGAAAAAAACATACAAGGGTACAATGATATAAATATATAATGTTGCAATGGAATTATTGTCTAAAGTCTAATATCTAAAAAAAAATTGCCCCGAATGAACGAATAAAAAAAAATTTATTTAAGTTTTGAACAGTTAGAATATAGAAAAAACAGAAACTTATTATTGAAATTAACAGCAAAAAACATTTGTGCATTCGCTGCAAAAAAAAATAAAGATTAAGAAAGCGGTCAACCTTATTTAGGCATTGACATCTCATATTTCATATCTCACATCAAACATCTAACAAAAATATGGCTAAAGAAAAAATACCAAAAATAAGTTTTGCCAAAGCAATGGCTCGAATAAAAAAAGCCGGCTTAGAAACTTCGGCAACCGATAAACTCGAAAAAATTGAACTTGATGAAATTGAAAATTTAGACCAAAGAATAGAAAAAGTATTACACTTTGTAAAAACCCAAAAACACATACCCGAAAATATGATTTTTATGCTTATGTATGATATCGAAAACACTAAAATAAGAACAAATATTGCAAAATTTTTGATTAGAGAAGGCTGTATAAGAATTCAAAAATCTGTTTATCTGGCAAATTTGCCGCGTAAAAAATATCAGGAAATACACCAAACACTAAAAGAAGTGCAGGAATTATACGAAAATAACGACAGTATTTTATTTTTGCAAGTTCCTACAGACGCACTTAACGCAATGAAAATTATAGGACAACAAATTGAATTTGATTTTATAACCGACAATAAAAACACACTTTTTTTCTGATGAAACATCCATGAGTGTCTCTCGAAACAAAAGAGAATTATTATTTGCGGCATTTAAAAAAATAAAAAAAAACACATGAAAACTAATAATTTTGGAAATATCCGGAAACAGGCAAAAGAATTCAATTCTACAAAAAATTACGCTAAAGCAATTGAATTATATAGCGAACTTTTTGAAAAAGAAAAAAACTTGCAAGACTCTACAGAATATATATTTTGTTTGCTACAAAACCACAATTACGATAAATCTCTTGAAGTGAGCAGGATTGTATATGCCGAAAATCAAAAAAACAAGAGAATATCCGCAATGTATGCACAAGCAATTTATTATTCGCAAATAAAAATCGAAAATCCCGATAAAAATATATTTTTGAAAGCAGCAACAGCAATTACTAAACTTGTAACTGCCGATGAGCCTTATTCGCCCTATCAAAACACAATTTTAAAAACTCTTGATTTTATAAAAAAACATTACCCTGAAAATGCAATTTTAAGACTTGAATGGACAAACAAAATAAAAATTGAACAGCTGAATACCGAGCCTTTTATTTTTACAAAACAAAACTCCGAAAAAAAAATTAAAATTGCTTCATCGTTAGAGAAATGGGCACTTCACAAAGCAAATGCTTTAAAAGATTTACACGAATTTAATAATTTGCTAAACTTTACCAATGAAATATTGAATATTGAAACAATAAAAAAATCGACTTACAAAATATGGCTTTTGAGAATAAAAGCAATTGCGCTTATAAACACCGGAAAACCGGAACAAGCCGAAAACATTTATAACGAAATTATTCTGCAAAAAAAAGATTGGTTTATAATATACGAATTTGCAAAAATATTGCAACAAAACAACAAAGAAAAAAAAGCACTCGACAAACTTTTAACTATTGATATTATCAACACACCCACATTTGCCGCAATAAAAATATTAAATTTAATAAAAGATTTTTTAAAAGATTCGGACAAAAGAAATTTGAACGAAAAAATTATATTTCATATCGAAAACATAAAAAAACAGAGCACAACAAACGACAACACAAAATTATTGCGACAATATTATACACATAAAAAAGATTTGGAAAATTTGACAGGAAACACTGCAAATAACAACGTCAAAAAAACAGGAACCGAACAAACAGGAATAATAATAAAAATACTTGAAGGAAACAAAGCCGGATTTATAAAAACGGAAAATAACGGAAACATATATTTTGAAGTAAAAGAATATAAAGGTGCTTTACGAGAAATAATTGAAGGACTAAAAGTAAAATTCAAAACTGCCGAAACATTCGACAAAAAAAAGCAACAAAAAAGCACAAAAGCAGTTGAAATATATAAAATAAATAGCTAACTTAGCCAAAAGTTCTTTGACATTTTGAATTAAAAAAAAGAACTATTTGAAAAAAAAGTATAACTTTGCAAAGCCAAAAAATGAAGTTAAAAACTGTTAATATTTGTAAAGAACAATTAAACAAAGGAAATAACAAACTTATTTCCAATAAATTGAAAAGCGACGACACAGAAATCATATTCCAGAACAACAAGGATTAAGACAAAACAAGACGAAGTCTATTTCTTTCGCCTCGCCGTTCACAGAAATCATATTCCAGAACAACAAGGATTAAGACATTCAAAAAATTTGTCATTCTTAACATAGGGCAACCACAGAAATCATATTCCAGAACAACAAGGATTAAGACAGCGTATTAGTTCTCTCTTTGGCGTTAGCCTTAGCCACAGAAATCATATTCCAGAACAACAAGGATTAAGACCAAACTAAGATTTTTTTCAAATTGTTCAACTTCCCACAGAAATCATATTCCAGAACAACAAGGATTAAGACTTTTTAGATGTCAAACTCACCGTTTGCATCTTCAATAGCACAGAAATCATATTCCAGAACAACAAGGATTAAGACACAATAATAGTAATCCTTTCATGTTAATTTGTTTGCCACAGAAATCATATTCCAGAACAACAAGGATTAAGACACAAATTAATATTATTAATTTGTTTGTACTCTTTTTGGCACAGAAATCATATTCCAGAACAACAAGGATTAAGACAAAATTTATTTTTACGGAGCTATCAACAACCCACTTCACAGAAATCATATTCCAGAACAACAAGGATTAAGACAAATAAGAGCATCAATTTGCAAATCAAATATTTGATTTCACAGAAATCATATTCCAGAACAACAAGGATTAAGACTGTTGTATGCAAAATTCTTATCAATTCTGGTAAGATACACAGAAATCATATTCCAGAACAACAAGGATTAAGACAGTCAAAAGGTTGGCTTTTCGATGCTGCTGTAATTCACAGAAATCATATTCCAGAACAACAAGGATTAAGACTCTTGATACATCTTGTAATTCAAATTATTCGTGTCAATCACAGAAATCATATTCCAGAACAACAAGGATTAAGACTCTCTTGCTTTCAGTATCTGCTTCTACGTTTGCATTTCTCACAGAAATCATATTCCAGAACAACAAGGATTAAGACTGCTTTCAGTGTGAACCCTGTTGTGTTTAATGTCATTCACAGAAATCATATTCCAGAACAACAAGGATTAAGACTGCTAATTTTTTGGAAATCTCAATACCTTGCATTTCTTCACAGAAATCATATTCCAGAACAACAAGGATTAAGACATCTACTGATTTTTTTTTAAAAAAGTCATTAAGTGATTCACAGAAATCATATTCCAGAACAACAAGGATTAAGACTTCTTTGCAAATTTCATAGTCTCTTCATAATAACACAGAAATCATATTCCAGAACAACAAGGATTAAGACTATCTGACGTTTTGTC
>DZBS01000153.1 GCA_022729995.1 Draconibacterium orientale
TATATCATTACGTTTTGGCATATTTAAGATCCCGTTAAATGAAATTAAGAAAAGCCAAGCAAAATTAGTTGTTGTTGAAATAGGAGCAGGCAAAGCCGTTCCGAGCGTGAGGCGAAAAAGCGAAAGTCTTGCCGATTTTTTTAACGGTCAATTAATCAGAATAAATCGCGATGCTGCCGATATTCCAAACGGAATAATCGGAGTTGAATTTCAATCAACCGGACTTGAAGCAATTTTGAGTATTTTATGACAGTTTAAATTTATAATTTTTGATTAAAATGATTATTCGTTACTTTGTTGTGAATTTTTTTTTTGATTTTGAATAAAATATCAATTTAAAAATTAAAATATTCTACTAAAATAATCAGAAAAATAATGAAAATAGTATCAGCAGAATTTGTTGTAAGCAACACAGATATAAGTAAATGTCCTAAAACCGACAAACCCGAATATGCTTTTATCGGAAGATCCAATGTAGGAAAATCGTCGTTGATAAATATGCTCACAAATAATTCCAAGCTTGCAAAAACATCCGGAACACCCGGAAAAACACAACTGATAAATCATTTTTTGATAAATGATTTTTGGTATTTGGTGGATTTGCCGGGCTACGGATATGCAAAAGCATCAAAAAGCAGCAGAGAAATTTGGCAAGGTTTTATTAAAGAATACATAACTAAACGAGAAAACTTAATGTGTGTTTTTGTGTTAATAGATTCTCGTCTTGAGCCACAAAAAATTGACATGGATTTTATGGAAAACCTCGGAAACAGTTCAATACCGTTTGTAATGGCATTCACAAAAATAGATAAACTCTCGAGCACTCAGCTAAATAAAAACATTACAAAATACAAGAAAAAAATGCTTGAAACATGGGAGTTTCTCCCTCAAAGTTTTATTACTTCTGCAGAAAGCAAACACGGAAAAGATGAAATTCTTAATTTTATTGAGGCTACAAATAAGTTATTTGAAAATCCGGCTTAAATTATTTGAAAAACAAATTCAAAATATAAATCAAAATCCATTTGTAATTAATAAAATATATTCGTAATTTGATAATGAAAATTTCAAACATTATCAAGTTAAAGCAATATATTTTATGAAATACAATTTCAATTTAAATATTTTCTTTTAAGCATATAAAAACTTAAAAATTAAAACGAAAATTATTGAAATTTAGACAAATTTAGTTTTTTAATGAATTTTAAAATACAAATAAAATGCAAGAAAATAAAGATAAAGAACTTGTTTTACTAAGTGATAAAACGTATATTTTCTCTATAAATGTTATTTCTTATGCCAAAACAATAGGTAAAAAATTACATGCTGAAGAAAATAATGTTGTAAACAGCTTGGTTTTCTTATCCGGAAACCTAAGCGAATTGCTGATTGAAGCAACAGAAAAAAATAACAATGCCGAAAAAATTGTAATTCTTCAAAAATCACATACTTTTGCAAAAAATTTATTAGAACAACTTCAGAATTATAAAACTGATAAAGTTTTATTAAATGAAAAAACCGATTTACAAATAGAAAATTATCAAATATCAAAAAGTATTAACGAATTGATATTGAAATTTTCGTCGCAAACACAGAATTATATACAAATATAAATGAGTAAAATAGCAGCAATTTTAGGAAGACCAAACGTAGGTAAATCCACACTTTTTAACAGATTAACATTACAAAAAAAAGCAATAGTTCACGAATCAAGCGGAGTTACACGCGACAGACATTACGGAAAATCATATTGGAACGGAGTTGAATTTTCTGTAATAGATACAGGAGGTTATGTTAAAGGTTCACAAGATATTTTTGAAGCAGAAATTAGAAAACAAGTTGAAATAGCAATTTCGGAAGCAGATGTTTTATTGTTCATTACCGATGTAACTACAGGAGTTACAGATTATGACATGGCTGTTGCCGATATGCTTCGTAAAGTTAAAAAACCAATTTTTATTATTGCCAATAAAGTCGACAACGATAAATTACAATATCAAGCAAGCGAATTTTATTCTCTCGGATTAGGCGAAGTTTATAATATTTCGGCAGTAACCGGTTCAGGAACCGGAGATTTATTAGACAAAGTAGTTTTGGCATTTCCCGACAAAGACGAAAGTTTTGATGAAGACAGTTTGCCGAAATTTGCAATTATCGGTCGCCCTAATGTCGGTAAATCTTCATTTGTAAACGCACTTGCCGACGAAGAACGAAATATTGTTACACCAATTGCCGGAACAACTCGCGATACAATAAATACACGTTACAATAAATTCGGATACGATTTTATTATTGTAGATACTGCAGGACTTAGAAAGAAAACCAAAGTGGTCGACGATGTTGAATTCTATTCGGTTATGCGTTCTGTAAGAGCCATTGAAAATTCCGATGTTTGTCTTTTAATTATTGATGCAGAAAGAGGAATTGAGGCTCAAGATATGAATATTTTTAGATTGATTCAAAAAAACAGAAAAGGTGTTGTTTTACTTGTAAACAAATGGGATTTGGTTGAAAAAGATACACTCACATCAAAAGCATTTGAAGAAGATTTAAAAAACAAAATAGCTCCTTTCGTTGATGTGCCTATTGTTTTTATTTCGGCTCTTACAAAACAAAGAGTTTTCAAAGCTTTGGAATCGGCAATTGAAGTTTATAAAAACAGAACTCAAAGAATTCCTACTCCAATTTTAAACGATGTAATGCTTAAAGAAATTGAAAAATACGGACCGCCTGCATATAAAGGAAAATATATCAAAATAAAATTTGCAACTCAGCTCCCGACTTTTTCGCCGACTTTTGCTTTTTACAGCAATTTCCCCAAATATATTAAAGAACCCTATAAAAGATATTTGGAAAACAGAATTAGAGAACATTTTAATTTCACAGGTGTACCAATTCAAATCTTTTTTAGAGATAAATAACAAAAAAATTAATAAATTTCCGAAAAATTATTATCGAGTAAAAATGTTAACTTATGAAGAAAATAGGAATTTTATTTAGATTGATATTTTTCATAACAACAATATCGTTTTTGCTCACAGCTTGTCCTGCTCCGCAAAACTATCCTGTTGAACCCGAAATTACGTTTAAAAACATTACACTTTCCGATTCTGTCGATTTATTAGGAAATCAAGTGAAACAATTTAAACTTGGTTTTCATGTTGTTGACGGCGACGGTGACATTGGTTACAACGATTACGATACAACCGGAGTTTTTGGAAAAGACAGCGAATATTATTATAATCTTTTCTCAAAACTTTTTGAAGTAAAAAACGGCGAAACCATTGAAGTGGTTGAGGCTGCACCGCGAAATTACCGAGTTCCTTACGTTCAACCATTGGGTCAAAACACAACTCTGATTGCCGATATTTTTATAAATATGGATTTTGTATACAATTCCTCCGACGAATTACCTTATGATTCTGTTATGTTTGAATTTTATATTTACGACAGAACACTTCATAAAAGCAATGTGGAACAATCAATTGTGGTAAAATTAACCGAAAACGGAATTTTTCCGCCCGACACCATAAATTAATATGCAAATTACAATTTACACCGACGGAGCATGCAGCGGAAATCCAGGACCCGGAGGTTACGGAGTAGTTCTCATTTCGGGGCAATTCAGAAAAGAACTTGCAGAAGGCTTTCGCAAAACCACAAATAACAGAATGGAATTACTCGCAGTTATCAAAGGCCTTGAAACATTAAAGTTTGAAGGTTCCGAAGTAATAATTTATTCCGATTCTTCTTATGTTGTAGACGCTGTTGAAAAGCGTTGGGTTTTTAATTGGGAAAAAAAATCGTTCAAAGACAAAAAAAATCCCGATTTATGGATCAGATTTCTTAAAGTTTACAGAAAACACAAAGTGAAATTGCAATGGATTAAAGGACATTCAAATATTCCGGAAAACGAACGTTGCGACAGACTTGCCGTTGAAGCATCACTCAGACCGAATTTGCCTGCAGATGAATTTTATGAACAAGGACCGAACCCCGGTTTATTCTGAAAATTGATAAAATGATAAAACAAATAACAACTTTTTTTTTCATTATTCTTTTTTATCCAAACGCAGTTTCTCAAAATCTTTTCGATATTGAAAACTCTTCAAAATACGCTTCTTATCTTTATAAAACAAAACAATTCGATATTTGTTCAAGCGAATACGAACGCCTTATTTTATTGGCTCCGGACAGTATTTCTTTCAAAGAAAAATTAATATCATCATACAAAAACAGCGGACAGTTTGAGAAAGGAATTAACACTGTAAATTTATTATTTTACGATAAAAAATCAATCCCAAAAAACATTTCTTCGGATTACATTAAAATGCTTCTGAAATTAAATTATACTTCAAAAGCCGACAGTTTTTTAAACTCAAATATTAATTTGCCGGAAATTGATAAAAACGAATTTAAACTTGCAATACTTATTCTCGAAAACAAATATTCGGAATCATATTCTATCTCAAAATCGAATTATTTTGAAACTCCAAAATATAAATTACTTAGAGAAACGGCATTTGATGCTTCAAAATTTAAAAAGAAAAGACCGGTTTTGGCAGCAAGTTTATCAACAATTATTCCCGGACTCGGTAAATTTTATACAAAAGATTACAAAGACGGATTTGTTTTATTGAGCATTATTGCAATAAATTCATGGCAAACATATAGAATTTACAATAAAATTGGGACACAAAATTTTTACTTTTGGACTTTTGGAGTTTTATCCGCAGGATTTTATTTGGGAAATATTTACGGAGCTTTCACATCTGCAAAAAGATATAATGAATTTAAACAAAATGAAATTAGAAGCAAAGCATTAAATATAATTTTTGAAGATTAATTTTTTTTAAATTGAAAAAAGAAAAAATTTGACATAATAATCTTCAAAAAAACGAAAAACGGATATTAATTTTTAACTTTGCATCCCGAATGAATTTATCAAATAGAATTTAACTATCTAATTTCTAACATCTGCAAAATGGATTCTCATATTAAAATTTTTTCGGGCGAAGCCTCAAATTATCTTTCGACAAAAATTTGCGAAAAATTCGGTACAAGATTAGGCGACAGTTCGCTACAACGTTTTAGCGACGGCGAATTTCAGCCTGTATTTAATGAAACAGTTAGAGGCGACACGGTTTTTATTATCCAATCTACATTTCAACCAAGCGAAAATTTATTTGAATTACTTTTGATGATTGACGCTGCAAAAAGAGCTTCTGCATATAAAATTGTTGCTGTAATTCCTTATATGGGTTTTGCACGTCAAGACAGAAAAGACAAGCCGCGTGTAGCAATCGGTTCAAAACTTGTAGCCGATTTACTCGTAGCTGCAGGCGTTTCAAGAGTTATGACAATGGATTTACACGCCGATCAAATACAAGGATTTTTTAATGTTCCTGTTGACCATCTTTTCGGTTCGGCAATTTTTGTTCCATATATTAACAGTTTAAACCTTGATAATCTTATTATTGCATCGCCCGATACAGGCGGAACAAAAAGAGTTAGCGCATATTCAAAATTCCTAAAAACCGGAATGGTAATTTGTTATAAATCAAGAGAAAAAGCAAATGTAATTGGCGATTTGCAAGTTATTGGAGATGTTGAAGGTAAAAATGTTATTTTGGTTGATGATATTATTGATACAGCCGGAACAATTACCAAAGCAGCAGAAATGCTTTTAGACAAAGGTGCACTTTCTGTTAGAGCAGTTTGTACACACCCTGTTTTGTCCGGTCCGGCTTATGAAAGAATCCAAAATTCTAAACTTGCAGAACTAATTGTAACCGACACAATTCCGTTAAAACATGAATGCGATAAAATTAAAGTTTTATCGGTAGCTTCGTTATTTGCCGAAGTAATAGATAAAGTATATAACTATAAATCAATAAGCTCAAGTTTTATAATTTAACCCAAATTAATCAATAGGAGATTTGAAAAATCGAACTATTTGATTTAATGGAGTTTAGTTACCTCCAAAAGCTTTCATTGAAAAAAGACAAAACATCGGACAAAATGACAAAGAATTTTTGTTGCATTTAGTCAAGAAAAAAAAGAAAACCCATCGCACAAAAGAAACAATTAAAAAACTTGTGAATTAAAATAAACAGCTTAACTTTGTCAGTAGTCGACAAGTTTAATTTTACAAGTCTATGAAAACAACTTTTGGTGAATACATTAGAAAACTTAGAACAGATAAAGGATTAACTTTGACTGAACTTGCCGCTCTTCTTAAACTGGATTCTGCTAATTTGAGTAAAATCGAAAATGGTAAAAGAGAGTTTAACGAAAAACGGTTAGACAAATTAGCAACAGCTTTTGAGCTTGACTTGAATAAATTGAAAACAGAGTATTTTAGCGACCAATTCGCAAAAAAAATGTTTGAGTTCAATTGTTCTTCTGAAACATTAATTATTGCAGAAGAAAAAATAAATTACTTAAAAAGTATAAACGTAAAACAATCCGAAATAAAATTCTAAACTATGAACAAACCTTTGACATATATAAGTTTATTCAGCAGTGCAGGAGTTGGTTGTTTCGGCTTCAAGCAAAATGGCTTTGAGTGCATTGCTACAAATGAAATACTCACAAAACGTCTGAAAATACAACTGTTTAATGACAAATGTAAATATGAAACAGGCTATTTAGGTGGAGATATTTCAACCAAAGAAATCAAAAATAAACTGTTTGCGGAAATAAACAAATGGCAATCAGAACATAAAATT
>DZBS01000040.1 GCA_022729995.1 Draconibacterium orientale
AGCCAAAACACCTCTAACCGATATTGCATCGAAACCGAGCATGTCGGCATGATGATTAAGCTTTTCGGCAGCTCTCTGGTCGAATATTCCGCACAATGGTCCCATGGTTTGATATGGTTCATAGTCTTTTTTAAATTCGTTGTGAGTTTTTTTGCAAACAGCCGCACAAGGTTCGCCGCAATTGAATTGGCTTTTGGTTTCAATGGTTTCTTTATTAAATTGCTTCAGGTAATGGTTCAACACAAATTTTTCGTGAACTTCAACACGTTCGGCTTCATCCCAATAAATACTTTTATAGTTGAACGAAAGCATTCTTCCTTTTATGCTTGCATAATTCACTCCGAAAGTTCCGCCGGTATTGAACCCGGGATCGAAACGATATTTTGTTGTTGCTTCAATATCTGTAGCAGCAAGTTTTTTATTATATTTATCAATAAACCATTCGTTTGCCACATTTCTGTCGCGAAAATCTTCATCAATATAAGTTCCTCCGTAAATTATTGAAGCAATGCCGTGTTCTTGCAACATTTTTGAACCAAAACCACCTCTTCCTGCCCAAGTATCTATATTTGTATTTTTATTGTTTTTTACCGGAGCCGAACAAATTGCTCCAAAATCGGTTGAGGCAGCAGACGGACCGCAAGCCAATATTCTTGGTTCGTTTGAATAATTTCCCGAGAATTTATCTAAAGTATAATCCATAAGAGAATAAACACCTTTGCGACCTTCATCCCAAATCCTTGTTAAATCAACCGGATGAATTTGCACTTCTATTTCTTCGGCATGAGTTCTGTTAAGATATAAAACTCCCGGAGTTGGCGATTTGCCGATTAAGGAAAGCATATTAATTCCCAAATTATCAAAAACCAAAGCAGCTCCGCCCATTGTGGAAATATAAAAACCGCCCCAGTTTGGCGAATTTCCGGTAAATATCAGTCGGTTTGAACCCGGAAAAATAGAACCGGCAAGCAAACCCGTTCCAATATTTAGCGAATTGTATTTGCGACTTAAGTGCAAACCCAAATCAACCGGACCAAAGAAATCGCCGATTTTAAATTTTAATATTTTGTAGAAAGATGTTTGAGCATCAACCATTAGCACTCTTAAGTATGAATCCATAGAAATTGAAAATTATTTATAAATTAAAGATATGGAATTATTTGTTAAAAGACAATAGATATGAAATTTGAGAAACAATTTAGAATTCATTTTGTCATAGAATTCTATATTCCTTTGAAGCTATTGACACTTTGGTTTCTGAAGATTATACTGTATATTATGAGAGTTCTTTGTTTTTGGGGATAAATTGTTTAGATTTGTAGGGAAGGGGGAAAGTTTTGAACATGTTTATTTAAAAGCAGAATAATTTCTATATTTGTAAAATGAAGGTTACAAAAGAAAATACAGCAAAGCCATTTGTAAAATGGGCAGGAGGAAAGTCTCAATTAATTAATGAGATTGATAAAACCATAAATTTTAATAAAAGCGAAAAGTTTACTTATATAGAACCTTTTGTTGGTGGCGGTGCGATTCTTTTTTGGATGCTCGAAAACTTTCCTAATATGGAAAAGGTTGTTATTAACGATGTTAACTCAGATTTGATTATAACATATAAAACAATTAAATCAAATGTTGATGAATTAATTAATATTCTAAAACTCTGGGAAGCAGAATATCACGCATTTACGGACTTACCCGAAGACAGAAAAGTATATTATTATTCAAAAAGAGAATTATTTAATTCCAGAAAATCAGATAAAACAACTCACGCTGCATTATTCATTTTTCTTAACAGAACATGTTTTAATGGATTATTTCGGGTTAACCAAAGTAATGGATTTAATGTTCCTATAGGAAGTTACAAAACTCCTATGATTTGCGATTCCGAAAATTTAAATTCAGTGAGTAAAGCTTTACAAAAAGTTGAAATTTTAAACGATGACTTCACACAAACATTGAATCATGCCGGAAAAAATACGCTATTCTATTTCGATCCACCATACAAACCGCTGAGTGAAACATCTAGTTTTAATTCGTATTCAAAAGATGAATTTAATGATAACGAACAAATTAGACTTAAAGCGTTTTGTGATAAGTTAGATAAACTCGGTCATCAATGGATATTGAGTAACTCTGATGTTAAAGGAAAAAATCCGCATGATAACTTCTTTGATGATTTATATAAATCCTACATTATTTCCAGAGTAAAAGCACGCCGTAACATTAATGCAAACGGAAATAAAAGAGGAGAACTTAACGAACTGTTGATTATAAACTATAAAAAGCAACAACAATATATATGATTTTTCAAGGAAAAGGCGGTGCTAATACAAAAACAGGATTAGCATTTGAAGGAAAGACAGGGTTATTCGAATTTTTAGCTGCTCAAAACGGTTATAAAGTTGAAAACGGAAATGTCTATTATAAAGAAGAATTGGTTGCAAGAATTTTTAAGAAATATGGATTTTATAAATTTCTTGAAGAATTAAATATTGATTGGAGAACTCTTATTTCAAAAAGATTATTGCCGGATGACAGTATTTTTGTAATTATTGCTAATACAATTTTTGTTATTGAATGTAAATTTCAACAAGTTGCAGGTTCAGTTGATGAAAAATTACAAACTTGTGATTTTAAAAAGAAACAATATCAGAAACTTTTATCGAAAGCAAACATTTAAGTTGAATATATTTATCTTCTAAGTGATTGGTTTCGTAAACCTGAATATAAAGACGTTCTTGATTATATTCATAGCGTTCACTGTTATTATTTCTTTGAATATATTCCATTAATTAAACTTGGGTTACCCGTGCCGCAAGAAAATGTTTAAGCCATACTTCAAATCCCAAGACAAAAATTTTTATCTTCTTCATGGCGACAGTATGGAGTTATTATCTCATTTTGACCATAAGTTTGATATGGTATTTGCCGATCCTCCGTATTTCTTATCAAATAACGGTTTGTCAATTCAATCCGGTAAAATCGTAAGCGTAAATAAAGGAAAATGGGATAAGTCGCACGGTTTTGAATATATAAATAACTTTAACAGAGAATGGTTAAAGTTGGTGCGAAATAAAATGAAGGAGAATGCTACAATTTGGATTAGCGGAACAATGCATAATATTTTTAGTGTCGGACAAATTCTTACCGAACTTGATTTTAAAATACTAAATATAATAACTTGGCAAAAAACAAATCCGCCTCCAAATTTTTCTTGCAGATATTTTACTCATTCTACCGAGCAAATCATTTGGGCACGAAAAAGCGAAAAAGTTCCGCATTATTATAATTACGAACTGATGAAAACGCTAAATGAGGGCAAACAAATGAAAGATGTTTGGAATTTACCGGCAATTGCTCCTTGGGAAAAATCATGCTCAAAACATCCTACTCAAAAACCTTTATCAGTACTCACGAGACTAATTCTGGCATCAACACAACCAAATGCTTGGATTTTGGATCCTTTTACCGGCAGCAGTACAACCGGAATAGCTGCAAATTTGGCAAACAGAAGGTTTTTAGGGATTGATTTAGAAATAGAATTCCTTGAAATAAGTAAAAACAGAAAGATAGAAATTGAGAATCCCAAAACTAACGCATTGTATAAATCAAAAATACAAGGTTTTCAAGAAAAGAAACAACTCGAAATGTTTATTGCTAATGAACCTAAAGTAGATTATAAGTCTGACATTTTTTTCTAATTCTTAGATGCCATTTCAATTTGCAAACAACAATACTATAAAGAAGTATATGTTTTAGATGAAAACGATTTTGTAACTGTTGAATTTTCCGAATTTGAATAAATAGGCAAAATCCTTCAACCGGAAAACTAAGCATGCAGTAATTGCAAATTATTCAAACTAAATCTATTGCCTTTTTGTCTAAATTCTTTATACTAAAATCTATTGTCTAATATCTAATTTCTCACTCCGTCAATTCTATCAAATTATCGGGTAATGATTTTTGGGCTTTGGCACCAAGTTTTTTTAGCATTTCTACTTGTGAAAGAAGATGTCCGGAACCACCGTTTAGCTGTTTCATAGCCAAATCATAACTCTTTTGCGATTTGTCAATATTGTTTCCGATATCCTGTAAGTTTTCTACAAATCCCACAAATTTATCGTATAATTTTCCGCCTCTTTCGGCAATTTCTATTGCATTTTTTGTTTGTGCATCTCGCACCCATAAATCGGCAACAAGTCTGAGTGCAGCAATCAAGTTCGTCGGGCTAATTAATAAAACTTTCTTTTTATAAGCATATTCCCAAAGAGTTGAGTCTTCTTTAATTGCAACTAAATAAGCCGGTTCAATAGGAACAAAAAGCATTAAGAAATCGAGTGAATTAATATTGTATTCGGTATACTTTTTTGAACTTAAATCGTCTATGTGTTTTCGTAACGACATTATATGAAGTTTTAATTCAGCGTCTTGTTCATCTTTTGTTTCAGCAGAAACGTATTTTTCATAGTTTACGAGTGAAACTTTTGAGTCAATAATAATATCTCTTCCGTCGGGATATTTCACAATAACGTCGGGTTGCATTTTTCGGCCTTCGTCGTTAGTTATAGTTTTGTCGGTTGCGTCTCTTAAAAATTCTTGCACAAAGAAGTTTCGTCCTTTTTCAAGGCCGGAATCTTCAAGTATTTTGGCAAGAATCATTTCGCCCCAATTTCCTTGTTTCTTTGCCGAGCCTTTAAGTGCATTGGTTAAGTTGTTGGCTTCCTGACTTATTTTTTGATTCAATACAACAAGTTCTTTTATTTTTTCTTCCAGCGAAAAACGTTGTTTCGATTCTTTGTCGTAGGTTTCTTCAACCTTACGTTTAAACTCGTCGATATTTTTTCCGAGAGGAGCAAGCAGAATGTCGATATTTTCTTTGTTTTGTTGGGTAAATTTTTGACTTTTTTCTTCCAAAATAGAATTGGCAAGCACTTTAAATTCGTTACTAAATTTTAGTCCGATGTCTTCAATCTGTTGTTTTTGAGTTTCGAGTTTGTCGAGAAGGTTTTTGTTTTTCTCTTCAATTTCGGTTCTTCTGCCTTCGGTTTCAATAATTTTAAGATATTGTTTTTTAACCTGTTCTTCGGTTTCTTTTAGTTTGATATTTATTTCTTCCAAATTTGTTTTAAAAGATTTATTTTCGGCTAATATTCGTGCAAATTCAGTGTCGGTGCTTTGAATTTTGTCGCGAAGTTCTTCTTTTTGCAGTTCTGTTTGATTTATTTTACTTTTTAGCTCGATATTATTAGTTTCCAGAGTTTTATACTGAACTTGTGCAATATCGTTATCGCGAGAAAGTTTTTGAAAATCGTCTTTACTAATCATATCTTTTTCGACATAGAATTTTCTTATTATCCAACCTAATGCCAGTCCGACAAGTAAAGCAATAAAAATAAATATATTATCCATTTTATGAGTTTTATATATAATAAAATAATCAGTCTTCAGTTCTCAGTCTTCAGTATTAACTGATAATTCCTTGATTACTGAAGACTGAGAACTGCCGACTTTAAATAACAATTATTTTTTAAACCTATCAGCAAGAATTAAGTCTTTTGTTCCGTGAGTCCAAGAATAAAATCCTGCTCCCGATTTCACGCCTAAATCTCCAGCTGTAACCATTGTTCTGAGAAGAGGAGCGGGAGCATATTTTGCTTCGCCCAAACCTTGATATAGAACTTCCATAATTGCGAGACAAACATCAAGTCCAATAAAATCAGCCAATTGCAATGGTCCCATTGGGTGAGCCATTCCAAGTTTCATAACTGTATCAATTTCTTCAACTCCTGCAACGCCTGTGTTTAGAGTAATAATTGCTTCGTTAATCATGGGCATTAGAATTCTGTTTGCAACAAATCCGGGAACATCGTTAACTTCAACTGGAACTTTACCGAGTTTTTTGGAAGTTTCCATAATTGTAGCTGTAACTTCGTCGCTTGTTTTGTATCCGCGAATAATTTCAACGAGTTTCATAACAGGAACCGGATTCATAAAGTGCATTCCTATAACTTTGCAAGGACGTTTTGTAACCGCACCAATTTTTGTAATTGGAATAGAAGAAGTGTTTGAAGCCAAAATACATTCCGGTTTGCAAACTTCGTCGAGTTCTTTAAATATTTTTAGTTTAACAGTTTCGTTTTCTGTTGCTGCTTCAATAACCAAATCAGCATCTTCAACACCTTTTTTTAAATCGGTATAAGTTGTTATGTTTTTAACTGTTGAATCTTTTACTTCTTCGGAAATTGTTTGTTTTTGAAGAAGTCTGTCTAAGTTTTTCTTAATTGTAGAAACAGCTTTTTCAATTGCATTTTGGTCAACATCAATAAGAGCAACTTCAAATCCGGCTTGTGCAAAAACATGTGCAATTCCGTTTCCCATTGTTCCGGCACCTATAACGGCTACTTTTTTCATATAATTTATATTTTTTTCGGGTTTATAATAGATATTCAAATTTATAAATTCTTTTTCAGATAAAATTGTTTAAAAACATTTGTGATAATCGTTCAAATTATTCTTTAGTAACTTTATAAATTACGTTTCTGTTTTTAAGATAATTAACCATATAATCGAAATTCTCTTTTTCATAACCCACAAATTCGGCAGGAGAAATTCCCATATAAGTATATTTTCCTTCCGAAACCAAATTTACAGCTGCAGTGCATGTGTAACCTGTTGTGCGAGCCATTGAACTTGTATTTGTTTCTTTATCGAATTTATCAAATAAATCATAAGTATATTTAACTGCTTTGTCGTTTTCTGTTCCTTCAATAATAACTTTCATTACAGTAAATTCTTCTTGTCCGGGTTTTAATTCCCATTTTGGAAAAAGTATTTTTGCGGTAAGGTCAATTGGTCTAACTTTCATGCCTTTAACGTCAACTTCTTCTTTATCGAAAAAGCCCGAAGCTCTGAGAACTTTCATATATTCAACAGTTCCCGGAAAACGCAAAGTCTTCTCAATCATATTAGGTATTTGCATTGTTTTCATAAGAGAGCGAAGCCCGTCGGAGTTAAAAGCTTCAAGAGTTCCTACACCGTCGAAATATAAATGTTCAGTGTCGCTTAATGCTTCTCTTACAATAAGTTCATTATTTTGAATATATCTTGCAGGTCGAGTGTATTCTTCAATAACATCAATAGGAGAGAATACAGCTTTGTAATCAAAAGGCCATTCGCGTTCAACCGGTAATCCGCCAACAAAACATTTGTAATTGTTCACTTTCATTGTTTTGTAGTGATATCCGCAAATAATATTCCCCATTCCGGGAGCAACACCGCAATCGGTAATTGCAATTACATTTTTCTCTTTTGCAAGAGTGTCGAGTTCAAAAGCATCTTCCGGAAAGAATGAAATATCAACAACATTTTTTCCTGTTTCAATAATTGTTCTTAGAGTTTCAAAACCCATAAATCCGGGAACTGCACACACAACAATATCTGCATCTTTTATGGTTTTTATAACTTCTTCTTTCGTACTTAAATCTGCAACTCCGGTTTTAATTCCGAAATTTTTCGATATAAATTCAAGTGCATTTGAATTTATATCGAAAGAAGTAACATCAAATTGTTTGTATAAATCTATGGCAATTGCTTTGCCTACTAATCCGGCTCCGAGAACAGAAACTTTTTTCATTTTGGTTTGTTTTATTATTTATGTATTGATATATTTTTAAATATTGAAATTATTAAAAAACTGATATTTAGCCTATATCTTTAATTTTAAATAAAATATCTTTGTAAAAATATCAATTTAAATGAAAGCTAAACTTAAAAATATATTTGTTAAGTTAAAAATATCTTTGCTTTTTTTATTTTCAATTGCAATATCCGTTTCAATAATAGCATATTATTCAGTTAAAAAATCGAAAGAAGCGGTTTATATGTCGTAGGAAAGTAAGGTGTATCCTAATTGTAAAAAAGATTGTTGATTTCTACAAAGGTGAAATTATTGTGAAGAGTAAACCCGATATTGGTTCCGAATTTATTATAAAATTGCCGGAGCTATATAAAAAAATCCTCGCCGGTTTAACGAGGATTTTTTAATTTTTTGAGTAATTTCTTTTCATAAATAATATTACTTATTATACATTTCTATTTCCCAAAGTCTGATATTATATGAGTATTCACTCCTAATCATTTTTCCTTCGGGACTTCTGTAGAAGCACCATTTTTTCAATTCTTCGTCAAGTGGTTTTCCTTCTTCCATTAATCTCTTTAAATTGCTTCTTGTAAAATTTCCTATTCCTTTTGCGAAAACAAAATGCGCCATTGCAATTTTTTTGTATCCGGTCAAATCTGTTTCTCTTTCAATAGCATTAATTGCTTTGTCAAAATCCTGTCTTACCAATTTGTCGGCCAGCTCTTTGGAAATTTTTGTTGTGAAAGTGTCTGTTGCTAAAATTACATGTCCGTAACCAATTGTTCTTATTCCTGCTACGTCAACATAAATTTTACCGCCTGCATAACCTTCGTGTTCTTTAATAAATCTTATTGCTTCTTCGTAACCTTCTTCAAACTGATATTTGCTTACAAAATTTCTTTCAGATTTATTCTTTTCGGGGTATAATTTTGTCAAGTTATTTTTATCGTTTGTTAAATCGGAATAAATAACATTTGTTCCTAAAAACATATTCACCAAAAAAATAATTGACATTCTTAAATAATAGTTCATATTAAAATTTTAAGTTAGCACTATGCCTTTGTTTTATTCAGATTCTCAATCCTTTATGTTCACGTTTTAAAACGTCTGTGTTGTTGGGATGTGAATAATGTTTAAAATTTCAGGCCCGGGACTTTCCCGGTTTTGCACTTAAAACACCGTTAAGTTCTTGTAATTTAAACAAATAACTCTCAGATGCTTTTTTTCTGAAAACGGTTGCAAATCTACTGCTTAATTTTTTACTTGCAAATTTTTTTCGATTTCAAGCTTTCAGATTTCAAGTCCCTAATTTTGGAAGAATTTCTTTTTGAGTTTACATTTTTTGTGTAATTCGGAAAGATGTTAGACATTCATGCCTTTTATTTTGTTGGCATTTCTCGGGGTATTTAATTTTTTTATTTTTCATTGAAAAAAAAATTTAAAAAAAATATTTTAGCGTTAGGGATATTTTCTTATCAATCTTATTTTATGCTATGTGATTGACATCTATACAAATAAAAAACATTTTTTTTAATAATGCAAATTTTAGCATACAAAATTTAAATTTAACATTTATTTTGCTATATAAACATATTGTAGTTAATGTAACTTTTGATTATGTATTTAATTGCAATTCAGAATTTTAATCAATGTTTCTTAAATGTTGAAAATTATTTTGATATTTTTTTTAATTTATCAGTTCCGAAATTGATTTTATAAGAAAGTCAATATCTTTTTTATCATTATAAATTTGAATTGAGATTCTTATAAATTTCATTTTTTCGTTGAATGTTACCGGAATTTCAATTTTATATTTTTCCCACAAATCGGTTTTTAGTTTCAGAGCATCAATATTTTCGGGAAGCTGATGAGCATACATAAGTCCTAAAAAATCGTTGTTTGTTATTATTGGTTCTGTTTTTATTAGTTCCGACAATTTTTCCTTTGCATAAATCAATAATTCTTTATTTCTCTTAATTACATTGTCCCAATTGTTTTCTTTCAAAAAATTTATTGAATCGGAAACTGCAAGATATGCCGAAAAATCAAAAGTTGCTTGTGATTGAAATTCGGAAACAAATGCGGAATCTGTCTTTTGTTCGCCAAGTTCGCCCCAACTGATTATTAAAGGTTTAAGTATTTTTTGCATTTCGGGTTTTGCAAACATAAATGCTGCACCTTTTGGAGCCAGCAACCATTTATGACAATTTCCTGTGTAAAAATCTGCTTGTAATTTGTCCAAATACAGCGGAATTTGTCCGGGAGCATGAGCACCGTCAATAATTGTAATTATATTTTTTGATTTTGCATATTCGCAAATTTCTTCAATCGGAAAAATTATTGCAGAAGGAGCGGAGATGTGGCTTAAAAATATAACTTTTGTTTTCTCTGAAATATCAGAAATAAAATCATTTATAAAAGTTTTTTTATCGGAAACCGGAAGTTTTACGGTGCTTTTTTTATAAGTAAAACCTTTATCTTTGCTCATAATTTCCCACATTCTGTTAAGTGCTCCGTATTCATGATTACTTGCGAGAACTTCGTCGCCAATTTTTAAATTTATCGATTTTGCAAAAATGTTAACTGCTGTTGTTGCGTTCTTTACAAAAACTAAGTTTTCTTTTTCTGTTCCAATATATTCTGCCAAATCTTTTCTTGCTTTTTCTATCATGTTTGCAGATTTTCGAGCAAAATATTCAACAGGTTGAGATTCAAAATCTTTTTGATATTGTTGATATTTTTCAAAAACTTTTTTTGGACAAGCACCAAAAGAACCGTGATTTAGAAATGTTATATCATTTCTGAGAAGAAATTCATTTTTCATTATTTTGGTTTTAAAGGCATATTTTTTTTTGAACCGTGAAGAATAATCGACAAAAGTTTTATGTATTCTGCTTCATATTTTGATTCTTCAAATTTTTGCGGAAATGAATTCATTAAAAGCAATAAATTTCTTTGCAGAACATCAACTCCGTCGGCAGCATGAAACATATAATCCGAAATAATTGTTTTATTGCTTTCGTAATATGAAACAAGTTCCGGAACCGTGTAAACTGCTCCTTTGTAAAAGGGGTTTACATAAAATAAAGCGTTTTCTTTTTCAATAGATTTATTGTCGCGTTCATCAAAAAATCCCAATAAAAATATTCTTGTAAAATTTACACCATATAATTTTAATCCTGTTTGAAGTGCAATATGTTGATAAATTACCGCAAGAGTAACATCGTTTCCTTTTTTTGTATTAAGAACTGTGTCTATATAAAAAGTGTCTTGGTCGCTTGAGTCTGCCGGAATTGCAGTGAAACCGTATTTTTCGAAAAATATATTATTAATGATTTTAATTTGCTGAATTGCTGTCAGATAAACATTTAATTCATTTCTAATATCATTTATAATCGGATTAATTTTATCGTTAAGTTTATCGAGTGTTAATGCCGGATTTCGATATTTTGCCAATAGAAAATGACCGAAAAACATATCTTTTTCTTTTGATTCGGCCCATTTCCAAAGTTCATCGTGAATATATTTTACATTAATTTGCTTAATGATTTTTTTAACTTTATTTCTGAAATAAATATTGTCCGACTCTATAACTGCTCTTTTTAAATCAGGTAAAGTGTCAACCCCTTCAAGAATAATTTTTTCTTTAACTTTGATAAAAATATCTTCATTAGGGTCGTCGAGCAAACTTATAAGAGCTTTTATTTTATGTTCGGCCATATTTTTCTATTTTCATGAAACTAATCTGTCCAGAATAGTTTTAATCAATTCGTCTACTTTTATTTTATAGTCTTTGCTATATTCTTTTCTTATTCTGTTTGCAATTATGTTACAAACAGTTACAGAATTATGTCCAAGTAATTTTGAGAGTCCGAAAATTGCCGAACTTTCCATTTCGTAGTTTGTAATTTTACGTCCGTTATATTCGAATTCAGTAATTTTTTGATTAATATTCGGGTCTTGGATTTTTAATCTCAAAACACGTCCTTGAGGTCCGTAAAATCCCGGAGCAGAAATTGTAATTCCTCTTCTCATTCCGGCACCTATTTTTGTAATTAAATCTTCCGAAGCATCAACAAAATACGGAGCAGAAAGCCTTTTATTCCAGTTCATATAAGAAATAAATTTGTCTTCAATATCCTGATTTCCAACTTTATCTCTATCGGCATAAAAATTTAGAAGTCCGTCAAAACCAATTGAAGTTTCTGAAATAATTGGTGTGTCAACCGGAATATCGCCTTGAAGAGCACCTGAAGTTCCTATTCTAATAAAATTTAATGTTGTATGTTTTTCTTTTGGAATTCTTTTGTCTAAATCTATATTCGCCAGTGCGTCAAGCTCATTAAGAACAATATCTATATTATCTGTTCCAATTCCGGTAGATAAAACGGTGAATCTTTTACCTTTATATGTTCCTGTTTGAGTTTTAAACTCTCGGTTTTGCACCGTAAATTCTATTTTATCGAAATAAGCCGAAACTGTTTCAACTCTGTCTTGATCGCCGACAAGAATTATTGTATCTGCTATGTTTTCAGGTTTCAGGTGTAAATGAAATATTGTTCCGTCGCCGTTTAAAATTAATTCCGAATCTCCTATTCTTTCCATTTTAATTTTTTATTTATACTTTAAAATACCTTAGTCAACAAAGGCAAAAATTTTACAAGTTCAAAGCTATTTATTTTTTGTTAATAATAAAATAATTGCAAGTTTTTTTTACAATTTTAAAGACGATTCTGCTGTTATTGATTGGTCGGCAAACATTTTTTTGAAATATTTGTGGTATCCGGTAATTGCAATCATAGCAGCATTATCTGTTGTGTATTTGAATTTTGGAATGTGTAAAATCCATTTTCTTTTTTCCGCTTCAAGGGTTAATGAGCTTCTAAGCCCCGAATTTGCAGAAACTCCTCCTGCAATTGCAATTTCGATTATACCGGTTTGTTTTGAAGCTAAAATTAATTTATTAAGTAAAATATCAATAATTGTTTTTTGTAATGAAGCGCATAAATCTTTAATGTTATCTTTTACAAAATCCGGATTATCAATCGAATTATCTCTCACAAAATATAAAAATGAAGTTTTTAGTCCGCTAAAACTGTAATTTAAACCATCAATTTTAGGTTTTGAGAATTTATATTTTTCGGGATTTCCTTCTTTTGCCAATTTATCAACAACAGGTCCGCCGGGATATCCTAAACCCATAACTTTTGCACATTTGTCAAAAGCTTCGCCTGCTGCATCGTCAATTGTTTCTCCTATTATTTCTTGTTCAAAAAAATCTTTTACAATAATAATTTGTGAATTTCCGCCGGAAACTAAAAGTGTAAGAAACGGAAATTTCGGGTCGGTGTGTTGTTCATTTTCTTCTTTCAGAAAAAGTGCAGCCAAATGTCCTTGCAAATGATTTACTTCTATTAAAGGAATATTTTTTGCCAAAGCAAAACCTTTTGCAAAAGATGTTCCTACCAGAAGCGAGCCCATTAAACCCGGACCGCGAGTAAAAGCAATTGCACTTATTTCGTCGCTTGTAATTCCTGCGTTTTTTATTGCCAAATCAACAACAGGAATTATATTTACCTGATGTGCTCTTGAAGCCAATTCCGGAACAACACCTCCAAATTTTTCGTGAACATCTTGATTTGCAGTAACATTTGAAAGTAAAATTCCGTTTTTTATTATTGCAGCCGATGTATCATCGCATGATGATTCTATTCCTAAAATTATTGTATCCATTTATTATCAGTCATTTAAAATATCTGCAAAAGTAGAAAAAAAATAATGAATTTATCTTCATCAATTTTTTTTCAGATTAAAACAAATTATCTTTATTTTGCAGAATAATGCAAACGTCTGTAAATAAATGGAAAAAGCTTGGAAAGGTAATCCTGTGGGTTATTGCCTCGCTGTCGTCTTTGCTTATACTTTTGTTATTAATTCTTCAACTTGGATTTGTCCAAACTAAAATTACACATTATATAACTAAAAGGCTTTCTCAAGAGTTAAAAACAGAATTATCTATTAAAACCGTAAATATTTCTTTATTCAACGGAATTGTAATTAGCGGAATTTATTTGGAAGACCAACAAAAAGACACTTTAATTTATATTGATAAATTATCGGTTTATCCAAAAAACTTGAAATTAATTACAAATAAGATTTCATTTCTAAAAGTTTCGGTTGATAATTTATATATTAATTTATACGAAATTTCACCCGATATTACTAATTTACAGTTCATTGTCGACGCACTTGCCGACACAACTCAAACCGATACAAATTCTGTTTTTATATTGAAAATAGGCAAAATAGACATTAAAAATTCCCGATTCAAATATAAAATTTTCAGTCCGCCGGTTGTTGACGGAATGAATTTTGACGATGTAGATATAAAAGATTTTAATATATCGTTAAAGAATTTTGATTTAGTAAATTCTGATATTAAAGCCGATATTAAAAATTTTTCGTTTAAAGATAAAAGCGGATTTGCTATAACAGATTTCAATGTTTCAAAATTTGCTTTAAATTCCAAAAAAATATCAACAGAAAAATTGATTCTTATTACAGGCGGCACATATCTGAATTTGAGCAACTTTGGCTTTGATTATAAGAATTGGCGTTCTTTCAATAAATTTATGAAAGAAGTAAATATAAATGCAAATTTTGAAGATTCGTGCCATTTGAAAGTTAGCGATTTGGCATATTTTGCTCCGGAATTAAAAGGATTTGACCAAAAAATATATGTTAACGGACACGGACACGGAACGGTTTCGGACTTAACATTAGACAGTATTTTTATTAGATACGACGATGCTGCTACAATTTCGTTAAGCTCGCATTTGCAAAATTTACCGCATTACAAAGAGTTGGTTTTTGATGTTGATATTTATGAACTTTCGGCCGATTTAACAGCTATAAAAAAATTAGTTTTGCCCGGCGATTCTTCACCTTTAATTGATTTTCCTACCGAATTGGCAAATATTCAAAGTATTTCATATTCCGGACGTTCTGTTGGTTCAATGTTTGATTTTGACACAAAAGGAAAACTTTTTAGCGATTTTGGAAATATAGAAGTTGATTTAAAAGTTGAAAGAGATTCTGTTTCAATATTTAAAATTAACGGGCAATTTACAGGAGAAAACCTAAATATTGCCGAAGTTTTCAATAATAGCGATTTGGGAAATTTAACTTTTTCTCAAACAATTGATGTTTCATATCTTAAAACTAAAAAAATCCTTTTAAAAACAAAAGGAGTTATCGACAGTGTTTCGTATTACGGCTATAAATACAGAAATATTCTTCTTAATGCCGATATGAACGGCGAGCGATTCGACACGCTTAGTGTTGAAATAAATCAGCACGAAATTCAGGCAAAATTTTTAGGAAAGTTGGATTTTGGAACCAAAAAGCCCGAAATGAAATTCAGTTTGGTCGTTGATACTGCCGATTTGAAAAAATTAAATTTAGAGAGAAATCTAAAAAAATCGTTCTTAAAATTTAATATTGTAGGTGATTTTAAAGGGTTTTCTTTAGATGATTTTGAAGGAAGCATTAAATCAAAAGGCGGTTTTATTTATGAAAGCGACAGTTTGAATTTGAATTTGAAAAAATTTGAACTCATTTCAAATTCGGATTTTCAAAACGGAAAACCGATTAAAAATTATATGATTTATTCAGATTTTGTTGATGCTAAAATTACAAATTCCGGAACATTTGCCGATTTTGAAACAAAATCACAAAACTTATTAAATCGTATTTTTCCAATTTATTTTGATAAAGTTACCGATAAAAGAACCGATTATGAAATTACCGAAACTTTAAAAGCAAAAATTCTTTTAAAAGAGCCGCAAGTTATTACACAAATTTTTTATCCTTCGGCAAAGTTTGCAAAAAATACAAAAATTGATTTATATTTTGGTTTTTACAACGATTCATTAAATGTTGCCGTAAATTCAAAATCTCTTAATATTGAAGGAATAAATATACAAGATTACTATTCGATATTTTACACATCAAAAAATAAATTAAATACTGCAAACGGCGGTTCATTAGCCGAAATTCCCGGAGGATACATTCTCGAAAATGTTGATATTACTACAAGTTCGTTGGAAAATAGCACTTTTTTTGATATCAGCTGGAATAATTTTAAGGAACATGAAAAATATTCGGCAAAATTGAAAGGAGATTTTAATATTACAGGAACAAAAAACAACACAAAATATGAAGCAAAACTGCAAAAATCAAATGTTGTAATTTCAGACACAACGTGGTATGTTAACGAATCTGAGATTTTTATCGACAGCACTTTGATTTCTATTAACAATTTAAAAATAAGTAATAATGACCAAAAAATATTTATCGACGGATTTGTTTCTGAAAGAGACGGAGATTTTTTAATTGTAGATTTTAATAACTTCAATATTTCAAATTTTAACTTGATTACCGGAGAAGATTTAACTTTGGCCGGGAAATTAAACGGAACCACAAAACTTGTTCATTTATACAAAAATCCTTTTATAATTTCCAACGATTCTATTAAATCGCTTAAAGTTAACGATGTAGAATTAGGCGATTTACTTTTAAAAACAAATTGGAATGCAGAAGGTGAAAAACTTCATGTTAATTTATTCAATAAAAAATCAAATTCAAGAGGAAACGAATTTGTTAAAGATTCTATAATCGGCGATTATTGGCCCGGAAAAGACAGCCTGAGTTTTAAAATAACGCTTAATGAAATTCTTATGAAAACATTTAGCAATTATTACGACGAATATCTGGAATTTAATCCAAACTCAAGAATATCGGGCGATATAGCTGTTTTTGGCAAAACTTCCGATATAAAATATTCGGGAAATATTGATTTAAGCAGAACCGCATTTAAAATTTTATATCTGAACACAAGTTACACTGTTGACGGAAAAATGGAAATGACTTTTAACAATAAGATAATTACAATAAATGAAACAACATTAAATTCGGCAAGAAGTGCCGGAACAGGTTTGTTGAAAGGTAAAATTAAACATAATAATTTTTCCGAAATTGATATGGATATTGATTTAGATGTAAAGAATTTCCAAATTTTAAATACACTTCCAACAGATTCATCATATTTTTACGGAACTGCTTTTGCAACCGGAAATATCAATGTTTCAGGTTCAATTGATGATATGAATGTTGATATCAATTTAAAAACAGATAAAAATACAAACTTCTTTATTCCTTTAGAATCGGGCGAAAGCTTGTCGGAAGAGAATAATTTTATGAAATTCAGAAACGATTCCGTAATAAATCCGTTCGATAAAGAAAATCAAAAAGTAAAATACGAAGCCGATTTATCCGGAATTACAATGAATATGAATCTTGATGTTACACCCGACGCTCAAATTCAAATGGTTATGGACCAAAGCACCGGAGATATTATAAAAGCCAAAGGAGAAGGAAATCTTAAAATTGATATTGATACAAGAGGCGATTTTAATATGTACGGTGTTTATGATATTGTTGAAGGTGATTATCTTTTTACATTAAAAAGTGTTATCAGCAAACATTTTCTAATTGCAAAAGGCGGTAAAATTACTTGGCAAGGAGATCCTTATGATGCCGATATAAGTTTGGCAGCATTTTATCCGCTCAAAAAAGTTGCATTATATAATTTATTATTAGAAGATATTTATCGCGAAGTAAAAACAAAAGTTAATTGCGATATTGATATGTCCGGTAAGTTAATGAATCCTGATATTAAGTTTGGAGTGGAGATGCCCGAAGCAGAAGAATCAATTTCGCGAAAGCTTGAAAGTCTCGACCAAGAAGACATTAACAAACAATTTCTTTCATTGCTAATTATCGGAGGATTTCAGCCGCTGCCGGGTTTAAGCCAAGAAGCTGTTGGAGTTACGCCGGTCAACTCAAGCGAAATTCTCACAAATCAGCTAAATCGCTGGTTGTCTGACATTAGCGATGAATTCGATGTTGGATTAAATTATCAATCAGGCGACCAATTATCCGGCGATGAGCTTGAAGTTGCTTTATCTACTCAACTTTGGGACGACAGAATTACGATAAACGGAAATGTTGGAGTAGGAGGAAAGAATAAAATTGAAAACACTTCAAACACAAGTAATTTCGTTGGAGAAGTTGAAGCAGAACTTAAACTTAATAAACAAGGTTCTTTTAAAATGAAAGTTTTTAATAAAGCAAATGAAGATATTATTTCCGATAATGGTCCTTACACTCAAGGCGTTGGATTATTCTACAGACATGAATTCAATTTTTTTATTTTTCGACCTCGAAAATTAAAAAACGAATTGCCCGATTCTGTTATCAAAAAATAATATTTTGACTTATTTTTTCATAAATTTTATTTGTTGCACCTATATTTTCCACAACATATATTCTTGAATTTTGTCCGGATTTAATTCTAATTTCTTCATTCTCGATTAATTTTTTGATTTTTGAAGAAAAATCACTTGACGATTCAACACAAAAAGCAGCATTTAAAGAAATTAAGTCTTTAGCTTCTTTAAATTTTTTATAATTCGGACCAAATAATATCGGTATTCCAAAAACTGCAGCTTCAAGCGTGTTGTGAATTCCTTTGCCAAATCCGCCGCCAATAAATGCAATATCCGAATATCCGTATAACGAAGAAAGAATACCAATTTTATCAATAATCAAACAATCGTAATCAACTGAATTTGTATTATTTAACTCGGAAAATCGAATGGTTTTTCTTGTAATTAACGATTTTATTTTATTTATACTTTCTTCGGTTGTTTCGTGAGGAACAATTATTGTTTTTATTCCGGCTGACTGATTATTAATAAATTCGGCAATAATTTCAATATCTTCATTCCAAGTGCTTCCGGCAATAAATATTTTTGATTTTTTTTTGAAATAATCTATAAGTTCAATATTTAAAAGATTTTTTGAAATCTCATAAACTCTGTCGAAACGAGTATCGCCCGAAATTTCGGAGTTTTTTATATTTATACTGTCGAGCAATAATTTTGAGTTTTCGTCTTGTAAAAAAATATATGTGAAATCTCTAAGAATTTTTCTGAAAAATTGTCCGTAAGCCTTAAAAAACATTTGATTTTTACGAAAAATTCCTGAAATAAGAAATGTTGGTATATTGTTTAATTTCAATTCATTAATAAAAAAATGCCAGAACTCATATTTTACAAATATTGCAATATCGGGTTTATATTTTAGAATAAATTCTTTAGCATTTTTCCTTGAATCAAAAGGCAAATAACAAACTTCATCGGCAAGCGAGAAATTTTTTCTTATTTCATATCCGGAAGGAGAGAAGAAACTTAATATTATTTTTGTTTCGGGATTTTCTTTTTTTATTTTTTCAATCAAAGGTCTTCCTTGTTCAAATTCGCCTAAAGATGCACAATGAAACCAAATTCGTTTATTTTCATCAATATTAAAAGTTTTATTTTTTTGATTTTTCAGACCAAGAATTCTTTGTTTTGCTTTTAAAATGAAAGGAGAAACAAGTTTTGTTAAAATCTTATATGTTTGAATAGAAATAATATAAATCAGTTTCATTATTTAGTTTTTAATATTTCATCAAAAGAATAAAATTTTAATTAGATAAAATAAAAAAAGCTGTCAAAAATTGGCAGCTTTTTTTATTTTGTTTTCAAAAATTTTTATTTAAAAGATGAGTTTGATGTGGGTTTATCCAAAACCACAACAGTAATACAACCTCTGTCTTGTTTAACTTGCATTTTCACATTTGGGTCTGTGCTTACTTCTTGTTTGAGAGGTAAAACTTCAATAATAATTTTTAAGGTTGTAGAAGTTACAGGGAAAAAGTCAAACGCAGGGTGAATTTCTTTGTTTGTGTCTTCATCAAAATAATCTTTCAGAACGCATGTTCCTTGAGCTCCCGTACCGCTTTCACCCGGAAGATCAAGAATTGTTTGATGACTGCTTTGATCAATAATCTTAAATCTTACTTGATTATTGAAAACTGCAGCTGCATAGAATTTTAAACGATAATCTTTACCCTTATTTAAGGGTAAAATAAATTCGTAATTATTTCCTGTTACACACATCGCACTGCTCGATTGGTCGTTGTATTCGTATGGAACTTCCGGTTTGCGGTATTTAAAAAAGTCTGAACAATCGCCTTGAGCACTAACAAACAATGGCAGTTGAGTGATAAATAATATTAGAGTAATTTTTAATAATTTCATAGCTAAACTTATTATTTAATAATTCTTTTGTTAAAATTTAAACGTCATTTAATGCTAATTTATTTCTTACATCTGTAATTGTTCTTTTCAATTGAAGAAATTGTTCTTTTGTCATCACTATTTTTGTGGTTCCGCCAACAATAATTTGATTTTTTGAAGCCTTAACTTGGTCAGGGTTTTCAATTTTAACAACTTCCAATTTATCGTAAATTTCTTTAATCGGGTTTAATTCTTCAATTACAGTTTTAATGTTAACATCATTTTGTCTTTGTTCCAAAGAAAGAATTAGATTTTCAAATACATTTTTTTGATCGGCAATTAGTTGAATTGTAGGATCGTTTTCATTATATGTTTTTGTTATATTTACAACAATGTAAAGGCTTTCTATCCAACCGCCGACTGAAATTAGCGATAATGATGATTTCCTGTCGTTCTCTTCCAAGAATCTTACAATGTCGTAAAAAGTGTCGTTAGTAACTTTTAACAACGAGTCTTTGTTTTCAGGAATATGGTTAACTCTTTTAACCAAACTTTCAGTAAAAACAGCCGACAGACCAATTTTGTCGCTTAAGTTTCTAACGATTTTAAAATACTCGGTTGCTTCATTTGTTTGTTTAAATGCTGCGGTGTAAGCCAAATCGGCAGAATAAATTCCAAACCCGACTTCTTTAGTTTTTGTGTCTAAGTATTTATCAATGTTTGTTTTCGGATTTAAAACGTCCGACGAAAAAGCAAGTTTTTCGTTTCTTATCAAAGCAAACATATCCTTTGGCGACGGAATTAAATAAGTAATAAGATTGTCATCAGTAATGTCTGTTGTATTCCCGTTTATTGTATCCTTTCCGTTGTTACCGGAGTTATCATCACTTTTGCAACTGTTAAAAAATATTGGAATAATCATTAGCAAAATGATTGCGAAAATTTTAGTATAGTTATTCATTTGTAAAGATATTTTGTTTTAAAAATACTGCACTAAGTTATAAAAGTTTTTTTTAATAGAGAACATCAATGACTTAATAATTTTTTAAGATATTAAATTTATATATAAAATGATTTTATGTAAATGTATAACTATTTGTAATTTAGCCTATAATTCAAACATTTCCAAAATAGTTTTTTAATTATTGTTTAAAAAAAAAGTGAAAAATTTATACAAGTATTGATTTTTTACTTTAATTTGCATTAATTATTTACTCACTAAAATTTAAATTTTTTCTTAAACTTAATTTTATTGCATATCTTACTAAAAGTAAATGCTTTACAAAATTTCTTCTGAGGAAATTTCTTCCGATTCGGATGATCCTCTAGGCGTGAAACTTATAAAAAAAGTTTCTAACTCTCCTGTTTTAAATCAAAACAGTGAGAACCATATAATAAGTGACTCCTCGCTTATTTTTTTAAGAAAACATTTTCCGCAAGCAACTGTCAGTCAATGGAACGATTGGAGATGGCAACTTGCCAATAGTATTACATCTTACAAGAAACTGTCTACATTAATTGATGTTAGCAGCCTTGAAGATTTTGAAATTTTGGCAAAAAACAAAAATCTCCCTTTAAGGATTACTCCTTATTATGCTCATTTAATGGACGAAACGGAAACCGGTCGAGCAATTGCTAAAGGTGTTGTTCCTTCGCTAAAGGAGACGATAATTCAAGAAGTTGAAGAATCAGATCCGCTTCACGAAGAAAACTTTGCTCCCGTGAATAATCTTGTTCATCGTTATCCCGACAGAGTATTGTTTCTTTCAACAGGCTTTTGTTCAACTTATTGCAGATATTGCACTCGGTCGCACATGGTTGCAAAAGAGAAAGTTCATCTGGGAAAAAATGCGTGGCAACCGGCAATTGAATACGTCAAAAACAATAAAAATGTTAGAGACGTTGTTATTTCCGGCGGCGATCCGCTTACAATGACCGATGAAAACATCGAATATTTACTCAAAAGTTTGAGAGAAATAGAACATGTTGAAATTATTAGAATTGGAAGTAAAGTTCCCGTTGTTCTTCCACAAAGAATTACAGAAAATTTACTAAATATTCTAAAAAAATACCATCCTGTATATATGAGTATTCACTTTATGCACCCTGCAGAAATTACACCCGAAGTTTCCGAAGCATGCGAAAAACTCGCAAACGCAGGATTACCGTTGGGAAGCCAAGTTGTTTTGCTTAAAGACATTAATGATTCTGTTGAAACAATGAAAACATTAATGCAAAAACTTTTGAGAATAAGAGTCAGACCTTATTATATCTATCAATGCGACCCAATTCCCGGCTCATCGCATTTTAGAACTCCCGTGAGCAAAGGTCTGGAAATTATTCAAGGTTTAAGAGGACATACTTCCGGATACGCAGTTCCGCAATTTGTGATTGACGCTCCGGGCGGTGGCGGTAAAATTCCGCTTTTGCCAGAATACTATGTTGGTAAAGAAGGAAATAACATTATTTTGAAAAATTACGAGGGAAAAATTTTCAAATATCCCGATTAGAATAAAGTATAAATATTTTTGATTTTTCAATTTAAATTTTTTTAATAATTCTCATAAATGATAATAGGATTAACTTATGATTTAAGAAGCGATTATCTTAAAGAAGGATATTCGCATGAAGAAACAGCTGAATTTGACAAAGAAGAAACAATTGCCGGAATAGAAAATGCAATTCAAAATGCAGGATTTGAAACCGAAAGAATTGGTCATGCTCGACAATTAATGACTGCTTTGTCCGCAGGAAAAAAATGGGATTTGGTTTTTAATATTGCAGAAGGAATGTATGGAGAAGGTCGCGAATCTTTAATTCCGGCATTATTAGATTCATATAAAATACCTTATGTTTTCTCGGGTCCCGTAACTTTGGGAGTATCACTAAATAAAGCATTTACAAAACACATTGTGAGAGATGCAGGAATTTTAACTCCCGATTTTTTTGTTGTTTATAAAGTAGAAGATATAGAAAATTGCAAATTGGAATATCCGCTTTTTGCAAAACCAATTGCCGAAGGAACAGGAAAAGGAATTGAAAATAAATCTGTTATAAAAGATAAAAATCAATTAAAAGTAGTTTGCACTTCACTTCTAAAAACTTTTAAACAAGCAGTTTTAGTCGAGCGTTTTTTACCCGGAAGAGAATTTACAACAGGAATTGTGGGAAACGGAAATGAAGCATCTGTAGTTGGTTCAATGGAAGTGGTTTACGGTGAAAATACTTCGGAAATATATTCGATGTTTAATAAAGAAAATTATGAAGACAGAATATCTTATAGATTACCCGATGACGAAACAGCTTTAAAATGTGCCGAAATTTCGCTAAAAGTTTGGAATATATTAAATGCTAACGATGGCGGAAGAGTAGATTTGAGAATGGACGAAAACGGGAATGTAAACTTTTTGGAAATTAATCCGCTTGCAGGTTTAAACCCAATTCATTCCGATTTGCCTTTGCTTTCAAAACTAAATAATTTATCCTATCAAGAATTGATGAACCGAATATTAAATGCTTCAATAAAACGAAATCAATTATGAACAACAAAGTTATAATTATTCACAATAAAATATCTGAAAATGCTTTAAGTGACGAGCTTGATGTTTTAGACCAAGTAAGACTTATAAAATCTGCTTTAGAAGAAATGTCATATTTTGTTGAAGTTGAAGAAATCAGCAAAAATTTTATCGACGAAATAGAATCAATAAAAAATAAAAACCCTTTATTTGTTTTTAGTCTTATCGAATCTATTGCAGACAAAGGAGAATTGCTCTATTTTGCTCCTGCTTTGCTTAATTCAATGAAAATTCCGTATACCGGAAATTCTAACGAATCGCTTTTTTTAACAACGCATAAAGTTCTTGCAAAGCAAATTTTAAAAGCAAACTTGGTTCCAACAGCCGATTATTTTTTTCCGTCGGAATTTTTTAAAATCAATAAAGATAAAAAATATATTGTTAAACCAATTTGGGAAGAAGGCTCGGTTGGCTTAGAAGAAGATTCGGTGTTTTTTGGGAATGAACAAGATAAAATTGATAAATTCTCAAAATTGCCCGATTCGCATTATTTTATAGAAGAATTTATTGAAGGAAAAGAGTTTAACATTAGTCTTTTAGCTAACGGAAAAGGAGCAGAAATGCTCGAACCTGCCGAAATGATTTTTATAGATTTCCCCGAAGGAAAACCAAAAATATTGGGCTACAGAGCCAAATGGGACGAAGATTCTTTTGAATATAAAAACACTCAAAGAAGTTTCAATACACTTAATAATAATTTTGAGCTGTATGAAAAACTTAAACAAATTAGCCTCAAATGCTGGGAAATATTCAAATTAAAAGGTTATGTAAGAGTTGATTTTAGAGTTGATGAAAACAATAATCCTTATGTTTTGGAAATTAACGGAAACCCTTGTATTTCGCCCGACAGCGGATTTATTGCCGCTTTAAAATACAGCGGATTAACAGAGTTGGAAGCAGTAAAACGAATAATTACAGATTTGAATAACTAAACATTTATTATGGGAAATAAATTACGATATAAATTGCAAAAATCCGACCACGACCAAATAAAAGAAGTCTTGGAATCGTCGGGTTTTTTCTATGATTTTGAAGTAGAAACTGCTATAGAACTTGTAGATATTGGTATTGATAATCCAAATCAAAAGGATTATTTTTTTATTTTATCGGAAAAAGACGATAAAGTTAACGGTTGGTGCTGTTTCGGTAAAACTCCGTGCACCGTTGACAGCTATGATTTATATTGGATAGCTGTTCACGAAAACTCAAGAGGCGACGGTGTAGGCCGAAAATTAATGAGCAGTGCAGAGGAAATGATAAAAGAACAAGGCGGTAAAAAAGTTTGGGTTGAAACATCTGCCAGAGAATTATATTTACCCACCAGATTGTTTTACACCGGAATAGGATATTCTTTGGAAAGTGAATTAAAAGATTTTTATGCCGACGGCGACAATAAAGTAACTTATTTGAAGATTGTATAACAAAAAAAGCTC
>DZBS01000041.1:0-12303 GCA_022729995.1 Draconibacterium orientale
TCTTGTAATTTTCCTAATTTGCTTTGCTGAACAAGTTTGTAATACGAACTGCTCATAAATATTGCTGTAATAAGAAAGAAACTAACAAAAAGCTTTTGTGCTATTTTTAGATTTTTGAATTTCATAATAATATTTTATTTAGTTTAACTAATTTTTTGGTTTACATTATTTATTCTGATTTTATTCTGTCGAAAAGCATTCCGGGGTCAAGCATTAAAGCAATATTTCCGTCGGCCAAAATACTTGCACCCGAAAGAAATTCGAGTTCTTTATATTCTTTTCCAATATTTTTAAGAACAGCTTGATGCTCGCCTATTATTTTATCGGCAACAATTGCCAATAGTTTTTCATTTTTTGTAATTATTATTGTTTCAAGCTTTTCAGGATAATTATTATCTTTTATAAATGTTTTTCTTAAATCTAAAAACGGAATCAAGTTATTGTTATAAGCAATTGTTTTGGCTCTTTCTCTTTCGAGAATATATTTTGGGTTGTGAACCGTAATTACTTCAACATTTTCAAGCGGAATCAAGAAAAAAGTTTCATTTATGCTAAATAGCATTGTGTCCATAATTGCCAATGATTGTTGAAGTTTAATTGTAAAAATTGTTCCCAATCCTAATTCCGATTGAACAATAATTTCGCCTCTCAGCTCGGTAATATTTCTTTTAACAACGTCAAGCCCGACGCCTCTTCCGGATACTTCCGTGAGGTTTTGAGCTGTAGAAAATCCGGGCAGAAAAATCAAATCTAAAACTTCTTTTTCAGACAAAGTTCTGTCTTTATCTACAAATCCTTTTTGAATTGCTTTTTCAAGAATTTCTTCATGATTTATACCTTTTCCGTCGTCTTGAATTTGAATAAAAACATTGTTTCCCGAATGAAATGCAACTAATTTGATAATTCCTTTGGTGTCTTTCCCGAGTGTTTTTCTTTCTTCGGGCATTTGAATTCCGTGGTCGATACAGTTTCGGATAATGTGCATCAAAGGTTCTTGAAGTAAATCTATGGTGTTTTTGTCCAGTTCGGTATTTGTGCCTTGTGTTACAAATTCAATTTGCTTGCCCAAATGTGTTGATAAATCTCTTACAAGTCTTTGAAACCTAAGAGCCATATCGCTAATTGGAACAAGCCTGAGCTCTAAAGCGTTGTTTCTAAATTCGTTCGAGAGAGTGTTGATTTTATCTAAATATTCTTTTAATTCGGAATGTGCATTTTGTTTTGAAAGAAGATTTAATTGCGAATTTGTTGTGATAAGTTCACTTACCAAATACATTAATTTATCAAGTTTATCTGTATCAACAGAAATTCTACCGGTATTTTGTTTGGTGATTTTTATTTTATCGATTTCGGATTTTTTCTCGGCAAAAGTTTCAATTAAATCCTCATCGTCTTCATATTGTTTAAACGAAAGAGAATTAATTTCTTTTGTTTTTTTAACGAATTCTGTTTCATTGAAAATATCAAAATCTGCAATTTTTAGTATTTTACATTCGTCAAGAATAAAAAATAATGCGTCTTCGATATCTTCCATGTTTTTTTCGGTAACAAGAAAAATGCTCCAGTTTTCTTCAAATTCGTTAAATCGAGGGTTTATAATTTTATGTTCTCCTAAAATAAAAAGTTCCCTAAATTGTTCAATTAGGTTTATATTTCTTTTAAGAATACTTTCTCTCGGGTAAAATAAAATATTGAATGTTGATTTTCCGCCGGTTACTTTTCTTGATTTTATTTTTTTCAGATGAGTTTTAACTCCGGATTTCGATAAAATTTTGATAATTTTTGATTCGATTTTTTCGTGATTATCAATATTTTGTTGAACAGAAAAGTTTGGATCGTCTAAAAGTTGTTTAATATGGTCGCAAGAAACCAGAGTAAGATCCAAAATTTCTTTGTTGACTTTCAACTTTTTGTCTCTGATAAGTTCGTAGATATTTTCGATTTTATGAGTAAGTTCTCCAATATTTTCATAACCGTACATACTGCTAACTCCTTTAAGAGTGTGCATAACTCTAAAAATATTTTCGATAAGCTCATTGTTTTCGGGTTCTTTTTCAAGAGCCATTAAATCTGCTTCAAGGCTGTTTAGAAGCAAAGAAGAATCTTCTACAAATTTTTGTTTAAATTCTGATAATTCCATTTTTTTTGAATTAGGATTTTTTGTTTATCAAACAATTCTTTCAATAAATGTAACAAGTTTTTCGAGCACAAAAGGTTTTTTCACCCATGCTGTAACGCCCATATCTTTTGCTTTGTCTTTAATTTCTTGTCGTGTTTCCGTTGACAAGATAAAGATTGGAATTTTTGAATATTGAGGCATAGATTTAATTTTTTCGACTAATTCAAGCCCGTTCATAACAGGCATGTTGTAATCTGTAATAATAAGGTCAATTTGTTGTCCGTTCAAATGGTCTAATGCTTCTTTGCCCGAACCGGCTTTTAAAACATTATAACCTTTTGAATGAAGAGTAGTTGCCAGCACAAATCTTGATGTTTCAAAATCGTCGATTGCTAAAATTGTTTTTTTCATTTTTATATATTTTAGATATTTATATTTATCGGAAAATGAAGTTTATTGTCGGCAACTTTTAAAATAGCCGTTTCTATTTCTTCAAAAAAATTATTTTTAAAAACGCAACCTTTAAAACCAACTTGTATGAGTTTTGCCAAATAAGCTTTGTCAACATGCATTGTAACGGCAATAACTTTAACATTCGGATTACTCCAGAAAAGTTCTTTTGTGGCTTTAAATCCGTCGAGATTTGGCATCATTAAATCCATCAAAATCACATCGGCTTTGTGTAAATTTGGCAATGCCAAAAACTCAAGTCCGTCGGATGCTTCACCAATAACTTCATATTTTAATTCTCCGGTTAAGTATTGTTTAATTGCTTGTCGAAATTCCAAGCTGTCGTCGGTAATTATCAATTTAAAGTTTTTCATCTGTTTATTTTTAAATTGTTTTTAAAGGTCAGATAGGAACATCCTAAATAATCATTCTTGTGGAGTGAGAGTTAGCTCTCATGGATGTTTCATCTGTTTATTTTTGATTTAAGAACCTTGATAAACAAATTTACGACATTTATTAAATATTTGACAGACTATTTCTGTCTGAATTTTGTAAATTAATGGGGTATTTTTAATGGTAATATTTGGTTGCATAAAACAACCCAAAAAGGGGGTAAGGAATTTATTTAAATAAATATTAGTAAAAAATTCAAAGTGAATTGTTAAACTTCAATCATCTTATTTTTAATAGCATACATAACAAGACTTGCAGTGTTTTTACTGTTTGTTTTTGCTAATATTTTACTTCTGTGTCCTTTAACGGTTTCTGCACTAATATTGAGTTTGTCGGCAATTTCGTTGTTTGTAAGTCCGTTACAAATTTCTTGTAAAACTTCAATTTCTCTGTCGGAGAGTTCTTCACTTTTAGGTAATTTTGTTTTTACACCGATATTTGCAATTATTCTTCTGAGAAGTTCGTTTGAGAAATATGAATCTCCGTCCATTACTGTATTTATAGCCAGCTCAAGTTCTTCTATTCCGGCGTTTTTCAATACAAATCCTTTAACTCCTGCATTAATCATTTTATAATAATATTCTTCGTCGCCAAACGACGATAATGCAAGAATTTTTATTTCCGGATTAATTTTTAGAGCTTCAATTGTTGCTTCAACTCCATCCATTTGGGGCATTGAAATATCCATTAAAACCAAATCGGGTTGATGTTTTTTTAGTAGTTTTAGGAACTCAACTCCGTTTCCGGCTTCAGCAATAATCTCAGCAATTTCTTCAATAGTTATAAGCGATTTAATGCTGTCTCTAAAAATTTTATGGTCGTCAACCAGAATTATTTTGTTCATTTTGAATTATAATTTAATATTTATGATAATTTTTGTTCCCATTCCTTCATTACTTTCAATTTGAATTTGTCCGTTAACGGATTTTATTCTGTTAATCATATTAAATAGTCCGAGCCCCGATTTTTTGAGTATTATCTTATCTACATCAAAACCTATACCATTGTCGGTATAATTAACATTTAATTCATTGTTTTCAATTCTAATATCAATATTAACTTTATCGGCTTTTGCATGTTTAAGAGTGTTATTAATGCTTTCGGATAAAATTCTGTAAATTATTGTTTCAACAATATTATCAATTCTTTGGTTAAGATTTGTAGTTATTTGAAAATCAATAAAATTAAGTTCTTTTATTCTGTCGGTGAATGATTTTATAGCGGAAATTAATCCAAAATTTTTTAAAATGTGCGGACTCAGATTGTTTGCAATATTTCTAAGATGGATATATGCAATTTCTATTGTTTCTTCAGCTTTTTTGGCAAGTTCAATTTTATCGGCTTTCAAGTCGGGTTTTGTAAGCCACTGAACATAAAGTTTAATTGTTGACATAAGCGGACCGAGTCCGTCGTGAAGGTCTTGAGCAATTCTTTCTCTTTCTTTTTCTTCGGTTTCAATAATTGTGCTGAGAATTTTTTGTTGTATTTCTTTTCTTTCGGAAATATCTCTTATAATTGCCAGAAATATTTCTTTATTTTTCAGGTTTATTTTTTTTGAATTTATTTCAACGGGAATAATTTTCCCGCTTTTTGTAATGTGATCTGTTTCAAAGCGAGCAGTATGGTTTTTGTCAATATATTCTATTCTTTCGGCATAATCATTTTTGGCTTTGTCAGAAATTAAATCTAAGGGAGACATATTAAAAAATTCTTCTTTAGAATATCCATAAGTATCTATTGCATTACGGTTTACCATTATGTATTTTCCTGTTTCGCCGTTAACTTTTTCAACGGCTGTAATACTGTCGGCAGAATTTTCGAAAATTGCACGGAATTTTTCTTCATTTTCTTCGGCATTTTGTTTTGCAACAAGGAGTTCTAAATATTGAATTTTAAGTTGATTTTCAATTTTTTTTCTTTCGGTAATATCTTCTTTAACAGCCAAAAAGTTTATAATTTCATCTTTGTCATTAACAATAGGAGTAATTGTAGCCCATTCCCAAAACAATTCGCCGGTTTTTGATTTATTATGAAATTCGCCTTTCCAAATTTCACCCGAGAGAATTGTGTCCCATAAATTTTTGTAAAACTCTTGCGATTGCTCTCCCGATTTTAAAACTCTTGGGTTTTGACCAACTGCTTCTGCATAAGAGTAACCGGTTCTATCTGTAAATTTTGGATTTACATATTCAATATTTCCGTTTATATCAGTTATAACAATAGTGTTTGCACTTTGTTCAACAGCTGTTGACAGCTTAATGATTTTTTGCTCGGCTTTTACTAATTCCGAAATGTCGTTGATAATTAAAAACATAAAAACACCTTCTTTCGTTTTAACAGGTGAAGCTGAAAGTTCTACATTTTTAAGTTCATTTGAGGAATTTTTATGAATAAATCTAAAAAAATTTGATTCTTTAGAAATTGCTTTTTCCATTAAAAAGTTTATTTCTTCTTTTGGGAGTTGGTTTATATCGTATATTGTTTTGTTTAGAAACTCATCTTTTGAAAAACCGTAAAAATCTTTTGCCGATTTATTAAAATTTATAATTTTTTTCGTTTTAGAATCAACTTGCATCATCATTGCCGAGTTGTTTTCAAAAAAAGATCTAAATTTTTCTTCACTTTCTTTTAAATCTTTTTCTGCTTTTTGTCTTTCTGAAAGATCTCTACATATAGATAAAATAACATTTTGACCTCCAAAATTTATTATTGAACCGCTAATTTCAACAGGAATTATTTTTCCGGATTTAGAAATGTTTTCGGTTTCAAAAACAATATTTCCTTTATCGTAAAGTTCTTGTATAACGTTATCTCGGTTGATGTTATACGATTGATTCATAATTGCTTCAACCTTTAATTTTTTAATATCATCGGCAGAATATTCAAGCAATTCACAAGCTTTTTTATTTGCCAGAATAATATCTCCGAATTTTGAAGTTATTAGAATCGAATCGTTGCTTAATTCAAATATTGATGAAAATTCTTGTTCTCGAATTTTAATTTCTTCAAGTTGTTTTTGGATAATTTTTTTTTGTTTCCGAATCTCCAGATGTGTAAAAACTCTTGCCATAAGTTCGGCTTCATTAAAAGGCTTTGAAATATAGTCTACTCCGCCGGATGCGAAACTTTTAAGAATAAAATTTGTGTCGGTAAGTGCGGTAAGAAAAATAATTGGAATATCTTTTGTTCTTTCATCGGCTTTAAGTATTGAACTAACTTGAAAACCGTCAATTCCCGGCATCATCACATCAAGAAGAATCAAATCAGGTATCTCGGCAATAGCAATTTCAATAGCTTTGTTACCGGAATTAGCTTTAATTGGAGAAATTGCTGTCTTAAGAAAAGTTTCTTCCAGAAGAATTAAGTTTTCGGGATAGTCATCTACTATTAATATTTTATCCGCCATTTATGAAATTTTAAAGTTTAATATATTGCAAACTCAAGGGTTGTTTATATCAATTTTTATCTAATTTAGAATAAATTTAACATTTTATCAAATCAAATTGATAAAAGGTTTGTTTATTTTTATAAAATGATTATTGCAAATTTTTCAGCGATAAACAATTGTTAACTTTTAATGTTAAAAAAATGTTAAATCTATGAAAATGTTATAGTCATTGTCATATAATTATCTTATTTTGCAGATTGGTTTTAAATGAGAATTTAAAAAAATATAAATAGATGAGCTATATAAAATTTGAAAAAGAAAAACTTGTAAATCTGGAGTATGCACTAAGTAAAGAACTTTTACGCTCAAACAGGGCAGGCTCTTATGCAGGAACAAGTTTAAACGGTTGCAATACAAGAAAATATCACGGATTACTTGTTTGCCCGATTAACGAAATACCTCATGTTTTACTCTCATCTGTTGATGAAACTATTATTCAGCACGGAAAACAATTCAGATTGGGAATTCATAAATACGAAGGAAATGTTTTTTTTCCTCACGGACACCGTTATATTACCTCGTTTGAATCAGAGCCAATTCCTTCCAGAACATACTCAATTGGCGGCGTTGTTTTGAAAAAAGAAATTTTATTGGTGCATGATGAAGAACGTATTTTGCTTCGATATACAATTTTAGATGCTCATTCAGCTACAATTTTAAGATTAAATCCTTTTCTTGCATTTAGAAATATTCATTCACTCAGCAAAGCAAATATGGATGTAAATACAAAAGTAATTCCTGTAAATAACGGAATAAAGCATAAAATGTATGATAACTTTCCGTATTTGTATATGCAAATATCCAAAAAATCAAATTTTATATCGGCTCCGGATTGGAATTACAATAACGAATATGAAGAAGAAAAGAAAAGAGGATTTGAATTTAAAGAAGATTTATTTGTTCCCGGGTTTTTTGATATAAATGTTAAGAAAGGAGAACAAATAATATTTTCGGCAGGATTAACAGAAATAGACTCAAAACAACTAACGGAAAAATTTGAAAGGGAAATTGAAAACAGAATTCCTCGAAATAATTTTGAAAATAATTTAATTAATTCTGCTCAACAGTTCTTTATTAAAAATAAAAGCGGTAAATTTATATCCGCGGGGTATTATTGGTATTCGTTTAAATTTAGAGAATCTCTTTGGGCATTGCCGGGACTCACTGTCTCTATAGGAAAACCTGAAAAATTTGTTGAAGTATTTGATGATTATATCAAATTATTTAACCAAACACAAGAAATTATTCCGATTGACATTCCGCTTTTGATAATTAGAAACATGCAATTGTTTAACTCATTTTCAAAAAGTTGCGAAGAAATAAACGAAAAATTCGGCGATTTTATTTTCGATTTATATAATAGAATTAAGTCGGGTCAATTTTATGCTCATATTTCCGAAAACGGATTACTTTATATTCCCGATGAATATAAAAATCTAACATGGATGAACGAAGAAATTGACGGAGTTGCAGTAACACCAAGGTCAGGATATGTATCTGAGGTTAATGCGCTTTGGTATAATGCACTTCTATATTTAAGAGGATTTGCAGAAATGACCGACAAACCAAAAATTGCAAAAGAAATTAAATCAATTGTTGAAAAAGTAAAACATTTTTATACAGAAGTATTTTATAACGAAAAGGAAGAATGTTTATATGATTTTGTAAATCAATACGAAAAAAACGAAGATATTAGACCAAATCAAATTTTTGCTGTTTCATTACCTTATTCTCCTTTAGAAAAGGATATTCAAAAGAAAATAATTAAAAAAGTTAAAATACATTTATTAACCGACAGAGGTTTAAGAACATTATCGCCGCAAAGTTCTAAATATATTGGAGAATATTCAGGTAATGAGAGCCAAAGAAGCAATGCCAAACATCAAGGAACTGTTCATCCTTGGTTAATTGCAAATTTTGCCGAAGCGTGGATAAACATTTATTCATTAGTCGGATTAAATTTTGTTGAAGAAATTTATTTAAAATTTGAAGAAACAATAAACGAACACGGAATAGGCTCAATATCAGAATTTTTCGACGGAGATTCTCCGCATTCGCACGGTGGAGCAGTATCTTACGCTCCGTCTGTTGGAGAACTTTTAAGAACAAAAGCATTAATAGATTATTTTAAAAAAGAAACTAACTAAAATAAATAAAAACATGAAAGTACTAATGTTCGGTTGGGAATTTCCGCCGCACATATCCGGTGGGCTTGGAACGGCATGTTACGGACTTACCAAAGCCTTATCATCTATTGATGATTTGGAAATATTATTTGTTGTTCCAAAATTATATGGCGACGAAGACAAAAATGCAGCCGATTTAATCGGTGCAAATGACATTTATGTTAAACAAACGAAAATTAAGTTTGAAGATTTTATTACCGAAGACATTTATGATTCGTATAAAAAATCTCATTCTATTTCTACTAATGAAACCGACCTCAAAAAAATTCTGAAAGAAATTAGTCTTATTGAAGTAAAATCTTTATTACAACCTTATTTATCACCCGAAGAATTTGAAAAATTTTTGAAAGAAAGAAACCTCGAATCTTCAAATATTAAAATTGATGAACTCGGACGATTTTTTTATGAAAAAGACGGTAAATTAATTGAAATAAAAAACGATTTTACAAGCACATCAACAATAACGCAAGACGGAAAATTTGAATTTACCGGTAAATACGGTTCAAATTTAATGCAAGAAGTAATAAATTATGCCAAAGTTGCCGAAGTTATTGCATCTCAAAACGATTTTGATATTATTCACGCTCACGATTGGCTAACTTATGCTGCAGGAATTTCAGCAAAACTTGCTTCCGGAAAACCGCTTGTAGTTCACGTTCACGCCACAGAATTCGACAGAGGCGGAGAAGAAAATATCAATACAAATGTTTTTGCTCTTGAAACTGCCGGAATGAAATATGCCGACAAAGTTATTGCAGTAAGTAATCTAACAAGAAACGCAGTAATAAACAAATACGGAATCGAAGCTTCCAAAGTTATTACTGTATATAATGCAGTTGAAAAACCCGACATTAACTCCAACGGTTATAATAAAAATCTTGATGAAAAAGTTGTAACATTCCTCGGAAGAATTACTTATCAAAAAGGTCCTGCATATTTTATTAACGCAGCAAAAAAAGTTTTGGATAAAACAGATAATGTGCGTTTTGTTATGGCAGGAAGCGGAGATATGTTCAGGCAAATGATAAAATACGCAGCTAAATTAAAAATTACCGACAAATTTCATTTCACAAACTTTTTAAAAGGCGACGATGTAGACAGAATGTTTGCCGTTAGCGATGTTTATGTTATGCCTTCTATTTCCGAACCTTTTGGTATTTCGCCATTGGAAGCAATGCGTTCAAATGTTCCCGTAATAATTTCAAAACAATCCGGAGTTGCCGAAATTCTTACAAATGCAATAAAAGTAGATTTTTGGGACGAAGACGCAATTGCTGATGCAATTTATGCTTTAATAAAATACGAAGGAATGTCTAAAATGTTTAAGAAAGAATCAAAAACAGAAGTAGATAACTTAAAATGGGAAAATTCGGCTAAAGAAGTATATCAAATTTACAAAGACATATTAAGATATTAGAAAAACAAAACTAAAACCTACTAAAATGCGACATATAAGCTTATATTTTCAAGTTCATCAACCTTTCAGATTAAGGCGATACAGATTTTTTGATATTGGAGAAAGCAATGAATATTTTGATGATTACGAGAATAAACATCTTATGCAAAAAATTGCCGAAAGATGTTATTTACCCGCAAACAAATTAATGCTTGAATTGATAAAAGAATACGGAAATAAATTTAAAATAAGTTTTTCTGTTTCAGGAACTGCAATAGAGCAATTTAAAATGTATTCGCCTGAAGTTTTAGAAAGTTTTAAAAAACTTGCAGCAACAGGCTGTGTCGATTTTTTGGCCGAAACATATTCACATTCATTAATATCATTAAGAAATAAAGAAGAATTTAAAGAACAAATTCGTCATCACAGCAATTTAATTGAAGAATTATTTGGAATAAAACCCGTTGTTTTCAGAAACACAGAACTTATTTACGACAATTTAATTGGCGAAACTGTTGCCGAAGAAGGCTTTAAAGCAATGATTACCGAAGGAGCAAAACATATTTTGGGTTGGAAAAGCCCCAATGTTTTATATTTTAATGTGATAAGACCCGAACTGAAACTAATTCTAAAAAACTATAAACTTAGCGACGATATTGCTTTCAGATTTTCAAATCACGGTTGGGACGAATATCCGCTTACAGCAAAAAAATATGTTTCGTGGATAAAAAAAATCGATAAAAAAGACGAAACAGTAAATCTGTTTATGGATTACGAAACTTTTGGCGAACATCAACGCAAAGAAACCGGAATATTTAAGTTTATAAAAGATTTTGCAAAGGAAGTTGTAAATTCATCAAGTATAAATTTTGCTTCATTAAGAGAAATTGCCGAAAATAACCAACCCGTTGCACCTTTAAATGTTCCTTACACAATTTCGTGGGCCGACGAAGAAAGAGATATTACCGCTTGGCTCGGTAACGAAATGCAACAAGAAGCTTTTGATAAACTTTATCAACTCTCGGAAATGATAAACGAACTAAATAATGATGAATTTAAAACCGTTTGGCAAAGACTCCAATCGAGCGACCATTTTTATTATATGAGCACAAAAATTTTGTCGGACGGAATGGTTCACGATTATTTTAATCCGTATAGTTCTTCGTTTGATGCATTTATAAATTTTATGAATGTGTTAAATGACTTTTCGATAAGAGTTACTCGCGAACATAAATTGCAAATTCCGGAATCAAAATCCGATATTGAAAAAATGATTAAAGATTATGAAGAAAATATCAAAGTATTAAAAAGTAAAATTACTAATAAAACCAACGGAAAATCAGCTGTAACAAAAAATGTGAAAAAAACTGTTTCCGCTAAGAAAAAGATTGAAACAAAGAAAAGTAATTCAAATAAAGAATCAAAAACAGATAATAAGAATTAAAAATTATGAATGAAAGAAAATTTTTTCCGTGGAAACCGGAATACAACCTCGGAATCGAACTTATTGACAATCAACATCAACAATTAACCGGAATTATTGATGAATTATTTGTGTCGGTTCAAGAATTAAAACAAATTGAACAGGCTAAAATTGTTATTCAGAAATTATTTGACTATACCGAATTTCATTTCGGAATGGAAGAAAAATATTTTGAAAAGTTTGGTTGGAAAGAAAGTCCGCTTCACAAAGCAGAGCATAAAAAATTTGTTAACAAAATACTTGAATTCCAAAAAGTTGTTGACAAAGGGCTTCCGGCAACTTTTCAAATAATTATCTTTTTAAAAGATTGGTTTGCAAATCACGTACTTGTGAGCGATAAACAATATGTTTCTTTTTTCAAAGATAAAATGGATAAAGTGATATAAATAATTTGTTTAATTTGGAAAGGGGTAATTATTTACCTCTTTTTTTTATTTCTAAAAGTTTCACCGAAACGCTTGCTTCTTTCTTTCCCGATTTAAAATTAGGATAAATTCTATATGTTCCGGGTTTTAATATTAATCCGATTACAGAATCGTCGTTTGAGTAATAAAAGTTTTTGGTGTAACCGTTGCTTCCCGAAATCCAAAAACCAAGATTTTCACCCCAAATTTCTGTTACTTCATAAGATTTTTCAAGTTTTACGGCTTTGGAATTTAACGAAGTGTCTTCTTGCTCATCGGTTTTAGTTTGTGTTCCCGAAAGAATTATTTCTTGAGAAAAAGATATATTTGTTGCAATTAGAAATGAAACAAATATTAGAAATTT
>DZBS01000041.1:12403-19421 GCA_022729995.1 Draconibacterium orientale
ATTTATTCTTTCTCAAAAAGTTTGTCTTTTTCTGTTTTTTCAACTTTTTGTCCGTCTTTAAGTCTTTTTGAAATAGCACTATATGGTCCGGTAACAATTTGTTGTTTTTCTTTTAAACCTGTAATAATTTCAATAAAATCATTGTCTTGAATTCCGGTTTTCACAACAGTTTTTGTTATTTTTCCGTCTTTCTCATAAACAAAAACTACCTCTTCAGGCTCGTCTGTTTTTTTCTTAATAAGTTTTTCCTTTTCGTTTTTAACTTTCATTTCTTCGTCTTCGTTTGCCGGTTTTTCTTCCATTTCAATATTTGTGCTGTCAATACGTGTTGTAACCGATAGGATTGGAACTGATAGAATATTTTTTCTTGTTTCTGTTTGAATATCAACAGTTGCCGTCATTCCCGGACGAAAAGGGAAGAAATTTGCATTATCTTTTGGAATAAGTTCTTTGTAAGAATTTTTGATTATCAGTATTTTAACTTGAAAATTTGTAACTTCGTCGGACGATGTTACTGAAAGCCCTGTGCTTGTTGAAGAATTTGCAATTTCGGTTACTGTTCCTTTAAATTTTTTGCCGAAATAAGCGTCCATTTCAATAATTGCAGTGTCGTTCAAACTTACTCTAACAATGTCGTTTTCATTTACATCAATAAGAACTTCCATTCTGTTCATATCGGCAATTCGGAGTAATTCCGTTCCGGCCATTTGCGATGTTCCCACAACTCTTTCGCCTTTTTCAACATTTAGTTTTGAAACGGTTCCTGTCATTGGTGCGTAAATGCTTGTTTTATTAAGATTTTCGCGAGATTCTTTAAGTGAAGCTTCGGCACTTTGAATTGCAAATTCTGCCGCTTTTACTGTTTGTTCGGCTGCATCAACTTCGGCTTGGGCTGTTAAATATGCCGAGTTTGCTTGTTCAAATTCGGCTTGAGAAATTGCTTTTTCTTCGTATAATTTTTTATTTCTTTTGAACGATAATTGTGCTTGTTCAAATTGTGCTTGTGTTTGGGCAAGACGTGCTTTTGAGTTTGCCAAATTTGCTCGTGTAGAGTTCAAACTTGCCAACATTCTGTCTAAATTTGATTGATAAATATCTGGTCGAATTTTTAAAAGTAAATCGCCAACTTTAACTTGGTCGCCTTCTTTTACGTATAATTCAACAATTTCTCCGGAAACGTCGGAACTTATTTTAACTTCGGTTTCGGGCTGAACTTTTCCGTTGGCGGTAATTACCTCGGTAATATTTCTTTTAGATACTTCTTCAACTGTTACTTTTATTCCTTCGGTTTTCCCGAAAACGCCTGCAGATTTTAATATGAACAGCAGAATTACTAATCCGGCAACAGATATTAAAATTATTTTTGTTCTTTTCTTCATTTTATTACCATTGGTTATTGTCAAAAATCTGTGTAAAATTACAAAAATATTGGTATTATTTTATTATTTTTTCGATTTTCTCACAATTAATCCAATTTCCATTACAACAATTACAGGGTCGGCATTCATGTTGTTTTCTATTGTAAATTCATAAATTCCTTTTTCCATAAATTCATTTTCGGCAAAAGGGTTTTCAAGATCCCAAATATCGCCGCCGGGTTCGCCCAAATATTTATTGTTTTCGTCAACAACAATAAATTCGGCATCTTTCGTAAATTCTTCGCTGTCAGGTGTTTTTTTTGTGAATAATACTTTTATGCTTTTGTAAGGATACATTGTGGCATATCTGAAAGCAAATATCAAATCATAATTTCCGTTTTCTTTTATATCGACAGTAAATTTTTTAGCATCGCTTTTATACCATTTCATGTCTTCAACTTTTTCAAATTTACGGTAAATATCCGAGCATGACGACAGAAGTATTGAAGATAAAATTAGCAATAGAAATTTGTTTTTCATGTTTTTAGATTATGAATTTATATAAAGATAAATAAAAAAAAACAAGTTTGAGAAATTTCCCAAACTTGTTTTTTCATACTTTAAAATTAGTAAGACCTGACAGGTTTTGTTTTATATTCTTAACTTATTAAAATTTCCAATCACTTTAATTTGTAAAACCTGTCAGGTCTAAAAAACTTGTTTAGCATTCAAAGTTATATTAAAAATTTTATTCTTTGATAGTTGCAACAAGAAATTCACGATTAAGCCTTGCAATGTGTGCAAGTGAAATTCCTTTTGGGCATTCCATTTCGCAAGCTCCGGTGTTTGAGCAGTTTCCAAAACCGAGTTCGTCCATAACGGCAACCATGTTTTTGGCTCTTCTTGAAGCTTCGAGTTTTCCTTGCGGTAAAAGAGCAAGTTGCGAAACTTTTGCGCTTACAAACAGCATTGCCGATGAATTTTTGCATGTTGCCACGCAAGCTCCGCAGCCAATACAAGAAGCTGCATCCATTGCTTCGTCCGAATCTTTTTTAGGAATCGGAATTGCATTTGCATCTGGCACTCCGCCGGTGCTAACAGAAACAAAACCGCCGGCTTGCATAATTTTTTCAAAAGCGTTTCGGTCAACCATCAAATCTTTTATAACAGGAAATCCGCCCGCTCGCCAAGGTTCAATTGTAATTGTTTCGTCGTCTTTGAATTTTCTCATGTGAAGTTGGCAAGTTGTAACCAATGTGTCGGGTCCGTGAGCGTGTCCGTTCACAAAAAGTGAGCACATTCCGCAAATTCCTTCACGGCAATCGTGGTCAAAAGCAACGGGTTCGTTTCCTTCTCCTACCAATTTTTCGTTGAGCACGTCCATCATTTCAAGAAATGAACTTGCGGTAGAAATTTCGGATAATTCGTAATTTTCGAATTTACCTTTAGTTGTAGCATCTTTCTGACGCCAAACTTTTAATTTAATATTTATAGTTTTTGAAGACATAATTTAAAAATTTAAAAATTTAAGACTTTTCGTCAGATTTATGCAGATTTATAGTTACGAGTTTTCACTTCAATTCCTTCATATTTTAACTCTTCTTTGTGCAATTCGGGTTCTTGGTCGTCGCCTTTATATTCCCATGCAGCAACATACATAAATTTGTCGTCTCTTCTCATTGCTTCGCCTTCATCGGTTTGATATTCAAGTCTGAAATGACCTCCGCAAGATTCGTTTCTGTTTAAAGCATCACGAGCCATTAATTCTCCTATTTCAATAAAATCGGCTACTCTGTTAGCTTTTTCAAGCTCAACATTCATAGCGTTAATTTCTCCGGTAATTTTCAAATCACTCCAGAAATCTTTTTTAATTTGTTGAATTTCTGCAATTGCTTCTTTTAAACCTTCTTCTGTTCTTGCCATTCCGACGTTGTTCCACATCACATGCCCCAATCGTTTATGGAAAGTATCAACGGAAGTTTTTCCTTTTATTCCCATTAATTTATTAAGATATGATTTAACAGATTCTTCGGCTTCTTTAAATTCTTTAACTTCTTTGGGGTTGCTTCTCGGAGTTCCTATTTCGTAAGCCAAATAGTTTTGAATTGTGTATGGAAGAACAAAATATCCGTCGGCCAAACCTTGCATAAGTGCAGAAGCACCAAGTCTGTTTGCTCCGTGGTCGGAGAAGTTTGCTTCGCCGATTGAGAATAATCCGGGAATTGTAGTTTGCAATTCGTAATCAACCCATGTTCCGCCCATTGCATAATGAAGTGCCGGGAAAATTTTCATTGGAGTTATATACGGATTATCGTCGGTAATTTTTTCGTACATTTGGAATAAGTTTCCGTATCTTTCTTCAATAACATTTTTTCCTAATCTTTCAATTGCATATTTGAAATCGAGATAAACACCTTCGCCTGCCGGATTGTTTTCAATTCCGTAACCTGCGTCGGTTCTTTCTTTTGCTGCTCTTGCTGCAACATCACGCGGAACAAGATTTCCGAATGCCGGATATCTTCTTTCCAAATAAAAATCTCTTTGGTCTTCGGGAATATCGGTAGCTTTTTTCTTGCCTTCGCGAATTGCTTTTGCGTCTTCCAAATTTTTGGGAACCCAAATTCTTCCGTCGTTACGTAAGCTTTCGCTCATAAGAGTAAGTTTCGATTGGAATTCGCCGTGTTGAGGAATTGCAGTCGGGTGAATTTGAACGAATGAAGGATTTGCAAAGAAAGCACCTTTTTTATAGGCTTTCCAAGAAGCGCTTCCGTTTGAACCCATTGCATTTGTAGAAAGGAAATATGCGTTTACATATCCGCCGGTTCCAAGAACAACTGCGTGAGCAAAATGGCTTTCAATTTCACCGGTAATAAGATTTCTTGTTACTATTCCTCTTGCTTTTCCGTCGACAATTACAATGTCCATAAGTTCGGTTCTGTTATACATTGTAACATTTCCGAGACCAATTTGACGACTTAATGCGCTGTATGCACCAAGAAGTAATTGTTGTCCGGTTTGTCCGCGAGCATAAAAAGTTCTTGAAACTAAAGCGCCTCCAAACGAGCGATTGTCTAATAATCCGCTGTATTCTCGTGCGAAAGGAACTCCTTGAGCTGTAGCTTGGTCAATAATATCGTTGCTAACTTCGGCAAGTCTGTATACGTTTGATTCGCGAGATCTGTAATCGCCGCCTTTTATTGTGTCGTAAAAAAGTCTGTAAACAGTATCGCCGTCGTTAGGGTAATTTTTTGCGGCGTTTATTCCGCCTTGAGCTGCAATACTGTGAGCTCTTCTCGGGCTGTCTTGGTAACAAAAGTTTTTTACTTTAAAGCCGAGTTCTGCTAAACTTGCAGCAGCAGCGCCGCCTGCAAGTCCTGTTCCAACAACAATAATATCAAGTTTTCTTTTGTTTGAAGGGTTCACAAGGTTTTGATGAGCCTTGTAGTTCGACCATTTATCTTTTAATAATCCTTCGGGGATTTTAGAGTTTAATTTTGTCATAATGTAAATGAGTTAATATTCTAAAAATTATAGAATTTGAAATATTATTAAAATAATAAAAAGTATAGCGGAATTATTGTAAATCCGGCAGCAACAATTATTGCGTAAATATCACCCAATACCGAAAGTCTTTTTCTCCAAGCAATATTGCTGAGTCCCAAAGTTTGAAAAGCCGACCAAAATGCGTGATGTAAGTGTAAACCCAAAGCAATAAAGCTGATTATGTATACAGCCGAATAAATGTAAGAAATTGCACCAAAATCGGTAAAAAGACCTGCAACTAATTTGTATGAATCTTCCATTTCTACTCCGTTCACTGTAATCATGTTCATTTCTCCAAATTTAATAACGTAGAAAAAATTAATGATGTGAACTGTTAAAAAACCAAACACGAAAATACCAAGCCAAATCATGTTTCTTGAAGCCCAAGTGCTCGTTTCGCTTTGGTCAACTTTTTTGTATTTTACGGGTCTTGATTTCCAGTTTTTAATTTGAATAATTAAACTGTAGATGATGTGTAACAGAAAACCAAATGCTAAAATCGGTTGCATTAGTGTTATAATAGGATTTGTTCCCATAAAATGTGCCGATTGGTTAAATGCATCAGGTCCGCCCAGTATGAATAGATTAGCTGTTAAATGAACTGCTAAAAAAACTACAAGGAATAATCCCGAAACACTCATAAGGAATTTTTTCCCGATTGATGATGTAAAAAAACTGCTCATAAGAATTCTTTTTTTAGATATTTTATTTAAACTTGTGTGTTAATTTTTCAAAATTAAATATATTTAGATTATTGCATAATGTTAATCAACACATTTAAACTATTTAAAACTATTATAAATTATGAGATATCAATCTGTAAATAAATCACTTTTTATAAAAAACAGAAATAAGGTTTCTGAAAAGTTGCTAAAAAATTCTGTTGCTATTTTGAATTCCAACGACCAAATGCCCAGAAACGGCGACCAGAATTTTACTTTCAGACAAAATTCCGATTTCTTTTATTTTACCGGAATAGAACAAGAAAAAAGTATTTTATTAATTTATCCCGATTCAAAAATTGAAGAAAACAAAGAAATTCTTTTTATACTGAAACCTGATGTTAATTTGGAAATTTGGGAAGGTCATAAACTTACAAAAAAAGAAGCTTCGGAAATATCGGGAATAAAAACCGTAAAGTGGCTTGACGATTTTGAAATGACAATGCGTGAAATTATTATTCTTTCGGAAAATATCTATCTAAACAGCAATGAATATGCAAAATTTACAACCGAAATTGATTCCAGAGATTTGAGATTTATATCGGATATTAAAAAAATGTTTCCTCTTCACAATTATCAACGACTTGCACCGATTATAACAAAATTAAGATTGATAAAAGAACCCGAAGAAATTGAATTGATGCAAAAAGCTTGTGATATAACAACAAATGCTTTTCACCGAGTGTTGAAATTTGTGAAACCCGGCGTAAAAGAATATGAAATTGAGGCAGAAATTACTTACGAATTTATTAGAAACGGAGCCGGCGGACACGCTTACCAACCAATTGTTGCATCAGGAAAAGATAATTGCGTGTTGCATTATGTTTTTAATGATAAAGTTTGTTCTGACGGCGATTTGGTTTTAATGGATTTTGGGGCAGAATATGCACATTATTCCGCCGATACAACACGCACAATTCCTGTTAACGGCAAATTTTCGCAAAGACAAAAAGACGTATATTCTTCAGTTTTAAATGTGATGAAAAATGCAACAAAACTTATTAAAAAAGGTTCAACAATTAATCAAATAAATAAAGAAGTAAATTTGCTTGTTGAAGAAGAACTTGTTAAACTCGGACTTGCAGATAAAAAAGAAATTGCCGACGAAAAAACAAGAAATACCGTTCGAATGAAATATTTTATGCACGGAAATTCGCATTTTATGGGATTAGACGTTCATGATGTGGGTTATAAAGATACAATTCTTGAACCCGGAATGGTTTTGAGTTGCGAACCCGGAATTTATATTTCCGAAGAAAATATAGGAATCAGACTTGAAAACGATATTTTGGTTACCGAAGACGGACAAATTGATTTACTTGCAAATGAACCTGTTGAAATCGACGAAATTGAAAAACTAATGAGTTAATTTGAAAATTTGAAAATGTGGAAATT
>DZBS01000041.1:19521-24753 GCA_022729995.1 Draconibacterium orientale
AAATTTGAAAATGTGGAAATTGAAAATCTGTGAAAATCAGATAAATCAGTTAAATCTGTGTTCTATTTATAAAAATAATATAATGGTTCAAATATTCAATTATACAATTTCTTTTTTGTGACTTAGAGCCTTTGTGGCTTTTTTAATTTTAAAATTTATATTTTTTCTCAAATCTCATATCTATTGTCTAAAAATTAAAAAATGAAAAAAACTTGTAATAACTCCGATTTAAAAATCAGCTACAGCACAGAAGGAAAAGGAACTCCGATATTGTTAATTCACGGATATTTGGAAACTTCAAATATTTGGTATGATTTTTCAAAAGAATTGAGCAAGGATTTTACGGTAATTTCTGTTGATTTGCCCGGTTACGGTGAAAGCGAATTATATGAAGAACCTTTTACAATGTGCAAATATGCTGAATCGGTTAAATCTGTTTTGGAAAATGAAAGTATTGAAAAAGCATTTATTGTTGGTCATTCAATGGGCGGATATGTTGCATTAGCATTTGCAGAAAATTATCCTGAAAAACTAAACGCTTTATGTCTTTTTCACTCAAATCCGTTTTCCGATTCCGATGAAAAAAAGATTATGAGAGATAAATCAATTATAGATGTTGAGGCAGGAAAAAAGGAGCAGATAATAAAAAATCATGTCCCAAATATTTTTAATCCCGAAAATGTTAAAAAATTTAGCAAAGAAATAGAAGACAATCTTTTAGATGCAATGAAAATTTCTGAAGCAGGAATAATTGCATCATTAAAAACAATGCGTGACAGAAATAACAGGCAAAATATTCTTAAAAATTTGAAAGTTCCATATTTACATGTTCACGGTAAAAAAGATATTTTCATTTCGGACGAAGTTGTCAATAAAATTGACTTCCCAAGTATTTATGAATTTGTAACACTTGAAAATTCAGGACACGCAGGATTTGTCGAAGAAAAAGAAAATTCAATAAAAACTTTTAAAGATTTCGTTAAAAAATATCTTTCTTAATAAACTAATTATTGCTCAATATTTTTTTCAATTCTTCAACAGAACGCGGGTCGTTTGGTAAAATGCTAATATCCGGTTTGTATCCGTCTATTGCCAATAAATATCTTTTGCATTCCATTCGTCCGGATTCGCCGGCTGTGCAAAAGAATTTTATAAAAATATCTTTTGCTTTTTCACTTTCAAGAATTTTACCTTGAAATAAAGGGCAAGTTTCTGTTTTTGGGCAATTTTGGTCATCTTTATTTTTCATACGATTTGGTTTTAGATAATCAAATTTACGAAATATTAATTATTATTTGTATGATTTTTGACATGTTATATAATAAATCTAAAATATTTATTATGAAAAATCTAATGTCAATATTAATAACATTTTTGTTCTTAGGAATTTTCCAAATTTCGCAAGGACAAAAAGTTTTCTCGACTCAATATGATTATCAAGCCGATGTAAAAGTGTATGTTTGTCAATACGATTACCAAGCAGATTTAAAGGTTTACAAAGTTTCAAGCGATTATCAGGCAGGAAAAAACGGCAAATGGTTTTTTACAAAATATGATTATCAGGCAGATAAGAAAATTTATTTTGTAGATTATGACTATCAGGCCGATTTAAAAATATTTTTTGTTGATTACGATTATCAAGCAGGTTGGAATAACAGCTCAAAACAACATTTAATGTATTGAGCTGTTAGTGTTTAAATTATTTTCCGAGTTTAAATTTATATTTTTTCTCGAAAATTCCTTTTGAAATATTGAGTAATCGTTTTTTCAAAAGCTTTTTTCTGAGTTGCGAAACTTTGTCGGTGAACAGAAATCCCTCCAAGTGATCGTATTCGTGTTGAATAATTATTGAGTTTATTCCTTTAAAAGTTTCTTTTTTTTGCTGAAAGTTTTCATCAACATATTCAATTGTAATAATTTCGTCTCTGTAAACGTCTTCTCTAACTCCCGGAATGCTCAAACATCCTTCGTTCGATTTTATTTCGTCGCCTCGGCGTTCTATAATTTTAGCATTAATAAATGCTTTTCTTATAGGAACAAAATCAGAATCGTTTTCATCTGTTTCAATCGGAGTTGAGTCAATAACAAAAAGTCTGATTGAATGACCAACTTGAGGAGCTGCCAAACCGACTCCTTCAGATTCGTTCATTGTTTCAAACATATTTTCAATTAATTCTTTTAATTCCGGATAATCGGGATTTATATTTTCCGCAGTTTTTCGTAACACAGGCGAACCTATTATGTATACGGGTAATACCATTTTTAAATTTTTTTATTGTTTAACGATTCCATGTATGATTGCAAAATAATTGTGGCACTTATTTTATCGGTCATTGCCTTATCTTGTCTGTCTTTTTTTTTCATTCCGCCGTCAATCATAGCTCTTAAAGCTAATTTTGAAGTGAAACGTTCGTCAAAAATATCTATTGTAATTTCCGGAAATTCTTTTATCAATTTCTTAATAAAAGGATTTATATAAACGAGAGCTTCCGAAGCATTATTTTTTAAATCTGTGGGATAACCCACAACAATTGTTTCAACTTTTTCTTTTGAAACATAATCCTTCAAAAAATCAAATATATCTTTGGAATGAACAGTTGTTAAACCGTTTGCTATTATTTGCAAAGGGTCGCTCACTGCAATTCCTGCACGTTTTCTTCCGTAGTCAACAGATAAAATTCTTGCCACTTTTTTTGAATGCAAATTTACATATTTTATTTAAAAAAAGTCTAAATAAGAATTTAATTGATTAATTTTTTTCTTTTCGATTATATTCTTGACTATTTCCGAGCAATTATAGGCATCTTTTTTTATATCATTTCCCCAAAAACGGACTACAGTCCAACCAATTGAAGACAATTCTTTGTTAACACTAATATCTCTTTTTATGTTTCCTTCAATTTTTTTTAACCAAAAATCTTTGTTCGATTTTATTTCGTTTTTTTTATTTTCCCAATCTTTCCCGTGCCAAAATTCGCTGTCGCAAAAAACGGCAATTTTATATTTTGTTATTGCAAAATCGGGTTTGCCAATAATTTTAGAGTAATTTTTTCGGTATCTGATTCCTTTTTTCCAAAGCGAAGAGGCAAGTTCTTTTTCAATTATTGAGCCTTTTGATTTAACTGCCCTCATGTTTTTTTTTCGTTGCTCGGGAGTTAATTTGTCCATTTTTTCAGGAATTTTCTTTGTAGTATTTTATTATTTCGGGTTTACCTTTTGCAACAATATCAATTGGAGGAAATTCAAGCGGATTATCAAATAAAATAATACCTTTTGTAGCTTTGTCGTCAATGCTTATATCCATTGTCAATTTGACAGCAAATTTTGGAATAAAGGTAATTGAGTTTCCGGATAAATCGAAATATTTCAGTTTTTTAAGTTTAATAATTTCTTCCGGAATAACGCTAATTGTGTTTCCTTGTGCAAATGAAAGACTTTCAAGTTTGTTGAGTTTAAATATTTTTTCGGGAATCGAAAAAATGTTGTTCATTCCAAGTTCCAAATGCCTTAAATTTGAGAGTTCAAAAAGCTCGTCGGGTAATTTTTCTATTCTGTTATTCATCAACAGCAACGTTCTTAATTTCTTCATGTTGTTGATTTTCTTTGTTATAGATTTTATTTCGCAAGCAATTAAATTTAATTCTTCCAAATTTGTTAATTCTGTAATTTGAGGAGGAATTGATTCAACAATATTTCCGGAAAAATCTAATTTATTGAGATTTTTTAAGTCAGAAAATTTTTGGGGAAGTTTTGATATCTTATTGTAATCAACCACCAAAGTTCTCAAATTTTTTAATTCAGAAATACTTTCCGGAAGTTTTGTTATTGAATTAAACCCGATATTTAGAAATTCAAGTTTTGTAAGTTTTGAAATTTTTTCAGATATATTTTTTAATTTATTTCCGTTTAAATATAGCCGATAAATGTTTTTCAGATTATACAAACAATCCGGAATATGCTCAAAATCATTATTACTCAAATCAATTTCTTGCAAATTGCCAAGTTTGAAAAAATTTTCGGGTAAGTCTTTTAATCCTGTTTGCGAAAGATTTAAATATGAAATGTTTGTAAATAAATCTATGCAATCGGGTAATGTTTCAAAAAAATTTCTGCTCAAATTAAGTTCAAGCAGGTTTTCTATTTTGCCCAATTTACAAGGAAAATCATTGATATTATTGTTTGTAAGGTCAAGAGCTTCGAGTTTTTTTAGGTCCAATACAAAATCAGGAAATTTTTCAAATTTATTATTGGCAAGATTTAAGTATCTCAACTTTTCCAAATTCTTGATTTTTTCCGGGAAATCATATATTTCATTATCTTCAAGCGATAATTCTTTAAGACTTTTTATTTCAAAAATTATTTCCGGAACCGATTTAAAATTTGCATAAGGAATTTTTAATTTTACAATTTCATTTTTCTTATTTGTTTGATATAAAGCAATGTCATCGTAAACCCATCCGTCTATATTGAAAACAGATTTCTTAAAAGTTTTCCCTGTAACTTTTTGAAGTTTGTCAATAATATTTTCGGTAAAATCCATCTAAAATAATTTTGCGTTCTACAAATCTCATAAAAAAAAAACTTAAAATCTAATTTTTTTTATGAATAGAAAATGTTAATTTTATAGCTCGTGCTAATTATTATTGACATTTAATTTTCTCGAAATGAGTATCTATAAAAAATGTGAAGAAATTTTAAACCAAGCCGATGCTGTTGTAATTTCAGCAGGAGCAGGAATGGGTGTAGATTCCGGATTGCCCGATTTTAGAGGCGATACAGGTTTTTGGAAAGCATATCCGGTTATTTCAAAAATGGGTATAAAATTTACCGAAATGGCAAATCCCGAATGGTTTGAGACAAAACCCGAACTTGCGTGGGCTTTTTACGGACATCGTTTAAATTTATACAGGAAAACAATTCCGCATAAAGGTTTTGGACGATTACTCGAATACGGTAAAAATCTTCCTTTAGGATATTTTGTGTATACATCAAATGTTGACGGACAGTTTCAAAAAGCAGGTTTTTCTTCTGATAAAATTGAAGAAATTCACGGTTCTATTCATCATTTTCAATGCACAATGCCTTGTTGTTCAAAAATTTGGGAAGCTCCTTTAGAAGAAATAAATATTGACAACGATAAATTTGAAGCTATAAAACCGTTTCCTGCTTGTCCGTTTTGCGGAGCTGTTTCTCGTCCAAATATTTTAATGTTCGGCGATTGGCATTGGCTTT
>DZBS01000154.1 GCA_022729995.1 Draconibacterium orientale
ATAAAAGCTGCTTTAGATTCGGTAAAATATTCAAAATATTTAATAGACAGTTATTCATATATGGGAACATTCTATTTTATGAATACGACAGAAAAAAATTATGGAATTTCAAAAAAATATTATCTTAAAGTACTGGCAATTGATCCCAAAAACGAAAGAGCATTATTAGCATTAAAAATGAAAGAAATTGCAAATGCCAAATTAGAAGATTAAAAAAATTTGAAAAAACAAATCATTTAATTTGATTTTCAAATGTTATGAAACAATTAAATTAATACACAAAGATTTATTTGTTTAAAAAAATAAATTACTTTTGTAAAGAATTATTAAAAAAAATGTTAAACTATAAAATTTTATTTTAAAATGAGTTCACAATCAACTAAAAGTAAAGGTTCACTTGGAGTAATTTTCAATGTAGTAGCCATAGCATTGGCATTAGTTGCCTCTTATTTTATCTGGAAAGATGTAATGGGACATTCGTCAAACTTTGAAGGCGGAAATCCTGAAGGACATCCGTTACCGGGTAATTATCTTGCGATTATTTATAAAGGAGGATATATCGTTCCGTTATTGATAGCAACTATTATGATTTTATTAACTTTCACAATTGAAAGAGCAATAACACTTTCAAAAGCACAAGGTAAAGGTAGATTAAACGTTTTTGTAAAATCTATTCAAACTGCAATATCTGCTGATCAAATTGAAGAAAGTAAATTAGCTTGTGATAAACAAAAAGGTTCTTTAGCAAATGTTGTGAAAGCGGGTTTAGTTCGCTATAAAGAATTGCAAATTGATTCAACTTTAGAAAATGACCAAAAAGTTCTTGCACTTCAAAAAGAAATTGAAGAAGCAACAGCTCTGGAGTTGCCTATGTTATCTAAAAACTTAGTTATTATTTCAACAATTGCTTCAATCTCTGTATTGATTGGTTTGATTGGAACAGTATTAGGTATGATTAAAGCTTTTGCCGCTTTGGCACAAGCAGGTGCTCCCGATGCATTAGCATTAGCAACAGGTATTTCTGAAGCTTTGATTAACACAGCTTTTGGTATTTCAGGTTCAACAATTGCTATTATCGTTTACAATTATTTTTCAACCAGAATTGATGGTTTGACATTTAAAATAGACGAAGCAGGATTCAGCATGGTACAATCTTTTGCTGCTTCTTTGAAAAAATAATTAGTTTGTTACATTATAAAAATAATTAAAGGGTATGGCAAAATTAAAAGTTAAACACTCTACTCCGCACATAGACATGACGCCTATGGTGGATTTATTTACCCTTCTTTTGACGTTTTTTATGTTAACAACTTCTTTCAAACCAACTGAAGCAGTTATTGTTGATACTCCCAATTCTATTTCGGAAACAACGGCTCCCGACAAAAATATGATGATGATTTTTATTTCTAAAGATAATAAACTATATTATAGTTTTGATAACGGAAAAGACAGCACATCTCATGTTCGTGTTAAAGTTTTGGAAGAAATGGGAAAACAATACGGAGTTAATTTTACCGAGAAAGAAAAAGAAGAGTTTGAGAAACTGGGATCGTTTGGAGTGAAAATGGAGGATATGAAAAAATGGATAAACTCAAAAGATGCGACAGAGCGAGGGAAATACAATACAGGTATTCCTTACGATTCTACTGACAATCAACTTAACAAATGGGTGCTTTATACACGCTTTCACAATCAAACAGTTCAAGCTGCCGTTAAAGGCGATGCTTTAGCTGATTATGAAACTGCCAAAAAAGTTTTCGACATCTTACTTGATAACAAACTAAATAAATTCAACTTGACTACTAATCTTGAGAAAGTTGAGATTAAAGTAAGTGACTATAAATAATAAAGGAGAAGAAGTATGGCTGAAATTATAGCAAATGAAGGCGGAGGAAAATCACACGGTAAAAAACGTGCGAAAAAACATTCCACCCATATAGATATGACACCAATGGTGGACTTGATGAGCTTGCTGATAACATTTTTTATGTTAACAACAGCTTTCAGTAAACCTAAAGTAATGGAAATTATTTTACCCGAAAAAGATCCGATTGAAAATAATGAAAACGAAGACCAAGCCGAATTCATAGGTTCAAGAACACTAAATTTAATTTTATCGGGTGATGATAAGGTTTATTACTATGTAGGAAAACCACCAATGAATGATGAAGATGTTGCAACAATTCAAACAAAATTCCAAAAAACAGATTACAGTAAAGACGGAATACGTAAAATTGTTCTAAAAATGAATATGCTTTTGTATGAAAAAGTTGATTCGGCAACTCAAAATGTTATTACAGGTAAGTCCAAAATTTCTCAGGATTCTTTATTATCTTTGATTAAGAATTTTAAGAAAACAGATAAAAAAGGTCCTTTGGTAATGATAAAAGCTGATAAAAAAGCTAAATATAAAAACATTGTAGATGTTATTGATGAAATGTCAATTTGCAATGTTGCACGATATGCTATTGTAGATATAAATAAGTATGAAGAAAAACTCATCATACTTGCGCCGAAATAACATATAAATTCGATAATTATGGAAACAAGAGTTGAGAATTTCGATGACATCGTATTTGAAAACCGTAACAAAGAGTACGGAGCATACGAACTACGTAAAAGATACCCAAAAAGAGGCACAATTGCATTAGCAGTTTCACTTTTTGTTCTTCTTGTTGCTGTGGGTGTTCCGCTTATAGCAAGCATTTTGAAACAAAAAAACTATAATAAGTATCTTGAAAACAAAGCTGTGGCCGAGATGGAGAATATTAAAGTAAACAGAGATGAAATTAAACCTCCGCCTCCTCCGCCGCCGCCGCCTGAAATTAAACAAGTTCAGTTTAGAGCGCCGGTAATTGTTGACACACTTTCAAACCCGGAAGTTGAATTAGGAACAACAGACGATTTGTCAAAAATTGCTAATACTGCAATGGTTGATACTGTTCAGCAAACAATTGAAATTGTTGATGATGCCGATCCGGTTATTGAAACTCCTATGGAAATTTATGCTATTCAAGAAAAACCTGCATTCCCCGGTGGAGAAGCAGCTTTGTTAGCCTATATTTCTAAAGAAATTAAATATCCGGTAATGGCTCAAGAAAACGGAGTTGAAGGAACTGTATACATACGTTTTGTTGTTACAAAAAGCGGTGATGTTGGCGAAGTTCAACTTATGTCGTCTGCCGACCCGTTGCTTGATAACGAAGCAATGCGTGTTATCCGAACTTTACCAAGATGGAGTCCCGGAAAATATAACGGAAATGCCGTTAACGTATGGTTTGTTGTACCTATAAAATTTGCTTTGCAAAATTAGTTTTAGGTAATTATTACAAATAAAATTAAATTTTTAAATGCCTGATTGGATTTTCCGGTCAGGCTTTTTGTTTTCAGATTATTTTATTTTTAAAATTCGTTTTTATTCCTTTTTAATCTATACATTTAATTATATTAATTCTTAAAAAATATAATATAAATTCATTCTTTACGTTATAATCTTAAAATACAGTTGCAATGTTATAATATTTAAATTTATAATTTTCAAATTTGGAAAAAAAATTACTCGAAACTTATCATAAATAACAATTAAATTTATAAATTATGAAAAAGAAAGTAGATAATTTTGACGACATAGTGTTTGAAAAACGAAACAAGGAATACGGAGCTTATGATTTAAGAAGCAGATATTCAAAAAGAGGTTCAATAGCCTTAGCAATTTCAATATTTTTATTTTTTGTTGCCGTCGGATTACCGCTTATTGCCGGAATTTTGAAACAACAAAACTACAATAAACATCTTAATAAAACGTCTGTAGTCGAGATTGAAAAGATAAAGGTTAAAATTGACGAAATTAAACTTCCGCCTGCACCCGAGCCACAACCCGAAATTAAACAAATAGTGTTTAGACCGCCAACAATTGTTGATGAACTTACAAACGAAAATGTAGAAATGGATATTATTTCTACATTGGTTGATTTTGCAAATACAGGCTTAGTTGACATTTCTCCTCAAGAAATTGAGTTTGTTGACTTTACCGAAACAGATATAGATAAAGTTGTTGATATTTGCAATATTACCGAAAAACCGGTATTTCCCGGTGGTGATGCAGCTTTATTAGCATATATTTCAAATGAAATTATATATCCTGTTCCTGCTCAAGAGAATAATATTTTTGGCACTGTATATCTTCGTTTTGTTGTTACAAAAACAGGCGAAATTGGCGATGTTCAAATTATGTCTTCTGTAGATCCGATATTAGATAATGAAGCAATTCGTGTTATAAAAACTTTACCTAAATGGATTCCCGGAAAATATAACGGAAACGCCGTAAACGTTTGGTTTAGCATACCAATAAAATTTGCTTTAGAATATAAAAATTGATAAATATTTCTTCTTATATTTTTAAAAGAGTTGACAAATATTCCGGTCAGCTCTTTTTTTTTTCGATAAATTTATTCTTTATTAATTTTACTTTTTTTTCTAAAAATCCAAAAAATAAATTAAAGTTTAAAAATTAATTACATTTGCAATAAATTTATAAAAATGAGTTTGGAAAACACAATTTGTGCCGTTGCAACTGCTCCCGGAACCGGAGCTGTTGCAATTATTCGCCTTTCGGGAAGAAAATCTTTTGAAATAACCGATAAAATATTCTTCAATAAAAAAGGAAAAAAAATATCGGAACAAAAACCATATTCTATTCATTTTGGAGAAATTAAAGAAAATGAAACTGTTATCGACGAAGTTTTAGTTTCTGTTTTTCGTTCGCCGCATTCATACACTGGTGAAGATTCCGTAGAAATTTCTTGCCACGGTTCACTTTTTATTCAACAAAAAATATTAAATATTCTTTTAAAAAACGGTGCTTCGCTTGCACAAGCAGGCGAGTTTACAAAACGAGCTTTTCTTAACGGTAAAATGGATTTGTCGCAAGCCGAAGCTGTTGCCGATTTAATTTCATCTTCATCTGCAGCATCGCACAGAGTTGCAATTCAACAAATGCGTGGCGGCTTTTCTAATGATTTAAAGGATTTACGCTCACGACTCGTTAAATTTATTTCGCTTGTAGAACTTGAACTTGATTTTAGCGAAGAAGATGTTGAATTTGCAGACAGAATTGAGCTTGGAAATTTAATTGAAGAAATTAAAATTCATATTTCAAAATTATCCGATTCGTTTGAACTCGGAAATGTTATTAAAAACGGAATTCCCGTGGCTATTGTCGGCGAACCTAACGTTGGAAAATCAACTCTTTTGAACGTTTTACTTAATGAAGACAAAGCCATTGTTTCGGAAATTGCCGGAACAACGCGTGATGCAATTGAAGATGTTATTTCGGTTAAAGGTATTTTATTTCGATTTATAGATACAGCCGGAATCAGGCATACAGAAGATAAAATTGAGAGTTTGGGAATTGAACGAACAATGAGCAAAATTGATAAAGCCGAAATTGTTTTGTTGCTAATTGATGCACAAGACAAAAATGCAAGAGAGAAAATTGAACAAATACGGAATAGAGCAGGCGAGAAGAAGATTATTGTTGTTGTAAATAAGACCGACAAAAACAAATTTCAAATAAATAATTTGCCGGGAAATAATTTGAAAATTGTTGAAATATCTGCCAAATACCGAACAAATATAGATATTTTAAACGATGCTTTAATAGAAGCCGTTAACTTTTCAAACGTTAAAGAAAACGATATTATAATAACAAATGCACGCCATTTTGAAGTTTTACAAAAAGCATTAATTTCTTCTGAAAGAGTAATTTCAGGTTTATTGCAAAACATTTCCGGAGACTTTTTGGCACAAGATATTCGCGAAATTTTACAAAGTATAGGAGAAATAACCGGAACAGTAACTTCCGACGAAATTTTAGGAAATATTTTCGTGAATTTTTGTATCGGAAAATAAATATCTTTGCACTTCTTTTCAAATACTTGATTTTAATGTGTTCTTCATTATAAATACTTTCACTTATTTGCATATTTTTATCAAATTTTGCTGCACGTTTGTTGCCCAATTATTATATATGTAGCTTGGGCAACAAGTCGGCGAAATTATGACAGTTATTGACAACTTTAGGCAGTTCAAGTCACTTGTAGTCAGTTAATTTTATTTTCTCAAATAATAAACATAGTATATGAGCAGTACTAGCAAAAGGAATTTCTTTCAATTAAAGATGCTTATTTATTAATAGGTTTCTCCGAAAGTAAGGTGTACCCAAATTGTAGAACATAAAACTAAAAAAATCTAAGAGAGCTTTTTTTGATTATTGAGCTTAAAATAAATTTTTTGTCTCACTAAAAAAAGACCGTAAAAGTTTATTTTATACGGTCATACAACCTGAAAATATTTTTGTTTCGGAACTTTATATCCCAATAATTCGTGGAGTATTTCGTTGTTATAAAACTCGAAATATTTTTTTAAGTCTGAATACAAATCTAATCCTTTTTCATAAATATTCAAATATATAATTTCATATTTTACGCTTCGCCAAAGTCGTTCGATATAAATATTGTCCAATGCTCTTCCTTGCCGGTCCATACTTAATGTTGTTCCGGAATATGATTTCTGTGAAAAGTAATTTCAATTATATTGTTGTCCG
>DZBS01000155.1 GCA_022729995.1 Draconibacterium orientale
GATTTGTTTGCGGTTCAAGTGCAAAACCAATAACATTTGCACCAAGTTTTTTAAGAAACGCAACAAGCCACGAGCCTTTAAAACCGGTGTGTCCGGTAATTAAAACATTTTTATTTTGATAAATATTTTTAAACATTAAATTGATATTTTTATTACCAAACTTTCCATTTTGCATTTCCCGAATTCCACAATTCGTTTAGTTGAATTTTATCTCTTAAAGTATCCATACATTTCCAAAAACCGTTATGTTTAAAGGCCGAAAGTTTGTTTTCCGACGATAATTTTTCGAGCGGTTCTCGTTCAAAAATTGTTTCATCATTTTCCAAATATTCAAAAATTTGAGGTTCGCAAACAAAAAAACCGCCGTTAATCCATGTGTCGTCTTTGGGTTTTTCCAAAAATTTTGTAACAAAGTTTTTATCACCAAACTCAATAATACCATATCTTCCGTCGGGTTGAACAGTTGACATTGTAATAATATTTTTATTTTTTTTATGAAAATCAACAAGCTCGGAAATATTAATATCCGCAACTCCGTCGCCGTAAGTAAGCATAAATGTTTCGTCGTTGAGGAAATCTTTGGCTCTTCGAATCCTTCCGCCCGTCATTGTATCAATTCCCGTATCTATAAGTGTAACTTTCCAATTTTCGCCTGAATTATTATGTGTTGACATTCTATTCTCTTTTAAATCGAAAGTTACGTCGCTGTGATGCAAAAAATAGTTTGCAAAATATTCTTTAATCTGAAAACCTTTATATCCTAAAAGTATAACAAATTCGTTATATCCGAAGGCCGAATAAATTTTCATTATATGCCAAAGAATAGGTTTTCCGCCAATTTCAACCATCGGTTTTGGTCTAATTTCCGATTCTTCGCTAATCCGAGTTCCATATCCGCCGGCAAGAATTACAACTTTCATGCGTTTATATTTTATTGTTTTTAAAGGTTGCATAGGAACATCCTTTATAATCATTCCCTTTTATGTCAAGAGCTATACATGGATGTTTCATATTATATTTTTTTATCCCAAATCGTTTTTGCTGAATTTTAGCATTAACTTTCTGTAAATTAAATAAAACAGTTTCAGAATAAAAGAAGGAAATATTTTTAATATTCTGAAAAACAGATAAAACCAAAAATCAACTTCTTTATAAAATCCGTTTAAAATTATTTTTTTATTTATATTGAAAACAATTGAATGTAATATAGATATTTTTGAGTAATAGTTTGAATATTTTTTTATTAAAAACGCTTTTTCGGTATTTAAATTATTTAAGATATTTTGAGAACTGAAATAAATGTATGGAATTGCGAAATCCGAAATACTTTTTGTTACCGAATTATCAATGTCTTTTGAGTAAACGGCTCCAATATACGGAGTCCAGACCAAATTATTTTTTAGCATTAAACGCATCCAAGTTTCAATATCTCCGCCTCTTTTGCATTTTCCTTCGGGAAAAAGTCCTGCTTCTATAATTACTGATTTCTTAACGCAAAGCGTTATTGTATGAATTGGGTTACAACCCGCCGACGATTGTTTGTAAAAATCTGTAATTAAATGAATTCCTTTATTTTTATGTCTGTTAAAATATGAATTTGTTTTTTCGATATTCCCGCTTTTTTCTTTCCATGCAGTTGAAAAAACTTTTTCTTCGGGATATTTTTTTATCAGATTATTAATTTCTTTCAAAAAATCCGGATTCCAATAATCGTCGGCATCAAGAAAACAAATATATTCAAATTTTGATTTTGAAATTCCTAAATTTCGAGCTGCATAACCGCCGCTTTCGTTATTAATTCTATTAAAAATTTTAATCCTTAAATCGGAAATATTTTCAACAATTTTCAAAGAATTATCCGTTGAATTGTCATTCACAATTATTAATTCAAAGTTTTTAATCGACTGATTTAAAACTGAATACACAGCTCTTTCAATATATTTCTCTTTGTTGTATAAAGGAATAATTACCGAAAACATTTCTATAAATTATTATAAACAGAAGCCATATTTTTATAATACGGTTCAATTCCGAATTTCTTTGCATTTTCAAAACCGCCTTTTATAATCTTAGACTTTAAATCTTCATTTTCAATGATTTCAGAAATCTTTGAAGCTAATTCTTTAGAGTTTCCGTTTTCAAAAAGCAATCCGTTTTCATTGTTGATTACAACTTCGTTTAATCCCGGAATATTTGATGCAATTACAGGAATTCCTATAGCTTGCGCTTCAATTGCAATTAATCCGAACGATTCAAAATGCGAAGGAATAATATGAATATTTGTCGACGAATAAAATTTTATCATATCTTCAACAAAATCAAGAAATACAATTTTTTTGGTAACACCCAAATTTTCAGCAAGTTTAATGAGTTTGGTTTTTTCGATTCCGCTTCCGGCAATAAGAACTTTTATGTTGTGATTTATAAACGGAATTGCTCTAATTAAAATCTCGCAACCCTTTTCTTTACTGAGTCTTCCTGCGTAACCGACAACAATTTGACTTTCTGTAATATCAAAATCTTTTCTGTAGCTTTGTTCAAATTTTAATTTATTTTCGGGATTAAACCTACTAAGAATTATATAGTTATAAAGAACACTTATTTTATCTTTATTAATATCGGCTTTTCTAATAAGCTCGTTTTTTGTAGATATTGAAGCAGCAAAATAATGATTTACTTTCTTTGATGAAATTTTCATAAACAGCTTAAAAATAAGACTGTTGTTCATCATAATTTCTCCCTGCTCGTGAAAAACTAATTTGATATTTTTTCTGTAAAATGCCTTAATTACCCAACCAAAGATTTGAGATTTTAAAAGATAACAATGTAAAATATCAATGTCAAATTTTTTTATTATTCTTAGCATTTCAAAAATCGGAAGAAATGAATATTTCTTTTTCGATTCCGAAAAAAAAATATTTGTGTGATTTACATTAATTAAATCCGACGATTTTCTCAAAACAAACAGATAATCATCATTTTCGGAATAAGTTTCCAGTATTCCTTTAACCAGAAATTGTGCTCCTCCAACCGACATTACATCTATGACATGCAAAATTTTCATTTATTATTTTTGGATTTTAAGTAATAAATCAATTTGCGAAATATCTAAATCGCTTCTTCCTTTAAAATGAGAATTAATTTTTTTCTCGTTTAATGGTAAATTTATTTCATTTTTATATAAAATTTGAAATCCTGCATCCAAAAAAATATCTTTTAAATGATTGGCTCTCAAACGATTTGTATATGAAACGCCAAGTTTTGTAAGATACTTTTCCCAAACTTTTTCTGAATATTTATAAAATAAAAATGGTCGTTTAAAATTATAATGGTCTCTTAAATCGACAGAATGCAAAGCAATTCCGTTATTTTTCAGAATTCCGGCAGAAGCAATTATTGAATTTTTAGGGTTATAAATATGTTCAAAAACACTGTTACTCACGATTATATCTACTTCATTTTCAAACTTAATTTCATCTAAATCTGATGCTATAAATTCAATGAGATTTTGTTTTTCGATATTGGAAAAAAGCATTTCTGCATTTTCTGTTCCAATTTTAAGTTTCAAGAATTCTCTTTCTCGTATAAAATAATTTAATTGAAGTTTATCTTTTTTAATATCAAAATCGCTATTTTTATATGAATTCAAAGGATATTTATCAACCAAAATAACTTTTTTTGCACCCTTAAATAGAAAATTGTATGCCAAAATTAAAGAATTTCCCGGACCAACTTCCATTACAATTTTATCATTAATATTTACATTGTGTTGTTTAAATAAAGTATCAAAATAATTAAATTTTTCATCAAGAGATTTATAATCACTGCTGTAAAGTTTTTTGTAAAGCATTTTACGAATTGGCGAAAAATGCGAATATACAAAACGAAGAGGCATATCGAAGGCATTAAAAATACTTGATAAAAATTTATTATTTAATTGCATAAAATACTTTTTACAATTTTCAAATCAATTTTGTTTTGAAAATCTGCGAACATGAGTAAACTCGTTACCTTTTAATTTATAAACATTATCGGTTCCAATTCCATTTTTGAAAATTAATTTTGATTGTTCAGAATTTACAATGAAATTAAAAATTCTAACATCTTCAATCTTTCCTTTATAATTATTATAAATAAAAAATTTAGGTTTTCTAACTTTACTAATACTGATATTTTTTTGTAATATTTTGTTACCGTTTAACCAAAGCGAAACAACTTGTTTGCCGCCAATGTTTTTATGTGTCCAAATAATATTATTTAATTTTGTGGAATCTATATTATTAATTTTAAACTCTTCATTTTCTGAATATTTTACTACAAAACTATTATTTTGCATAAAAAATTCAATTCCACTTTTGTAATTTTTACCGATATATAAAATATGACCCGGATTATCTTCAAATTGTTGCGTCCAAAGAGAAATACTCCAATCTTTCTCCAAATCAATATAAAATTTTGTATCGAAAGCATTTTCAATAGAAAGAATCGGTTTATTTTTATCAACTTTTACAATTCCTGCCCAACCGATATTTTCGTTTCCGATATATGTAAAATACTTGTCCTTAGGCATTTCATAATAATCTTCAAGAGGCTGAATGATATAATTATTTATATATCCGGATTCGCTCAAATATAAATAATCAAACTGCTTAATATAATCTCCTGTAATCATTCCTGTAATTAATTCCGATTTTCCTTTAAAAAACAGGGAAAAACCGGGTCTGTCGCATAAAACAAAAAGATTTTCTGCACCGTCGAGTTTATTCAATTCTTGAGCGGTTTCATAAGTCCCGAGCGACCAAAAATATTTAGTTTGCTCGGGAAAATAATTTGTATTTCGATATAAAAAATATGATTGCGGATAAAGTAAAGCAATATCAACTGTGGACAGAAGAACCGCAAAAATAAATATATAATTCTTATATTTTTTTATAGTCGAATAAGCCCAAACAGCAAGAATTGTTGAAAACGGTAAAATGATAATTATATATCTGTGACCGGTTTTAACTCCTTGAATTGAAGAACCCAGAATAAATATCAAAATAAAAATTATCATATACAAAGGAACAGTGAAATCAATATCACTTTTCTTTCTGATTAATGAAACAACTGCTAAAATTGTGATTCCTAATAGAATAGGTATTTGAACAGAATAGAAAAAACCGTAAAAATTTTCGGCTAATGATTTTGAGAAAGGCATTTTCCATTGTTCAAAACTTGCTTGCCAACTTGACGGTTCAATGTTAAACTCTTTCAATAAAAATGCTGAAAGGATTGATAAAAGAAAAAGTATCGGTAAAATTTTTATAAGATAATATTTTATATCTAATTTATCTTTTATAAAGGTTAAAATTCTATTTTTCAACAAAAATATGTCTAATATTAAAATCAATATTGAAAAGACAAATAAAGGATTTGATATGAAATGTCTGAAAATTCTTCGCCAATATTGGTCGGGATTTACAATTGCAACAGGATATAAAAAAGTGAAAACAACTATTGCTATTAACCATATTAATATCATTTTAAGAAACAACTCTTTGAGTGATTTTTTATCGACTTTTTCAAATAAAAATTGAAGAGGAATAATTAAAAGTTGATAGATAAATATAACTACCGCATTATATTTTGAAGCGAGTGCCAAACCCATGAAAATTGCTGCAATTAACAAATGTTTATTGTCTTTTTTTTCGGTAAAAATTTGAAAACTTAAAACTGAAATTAAACTTGTACTCCAAAGCAATGAATCGGAATTAACAATTCTCGACATTCCAAGTAAAACCGGCGTTACAGCTAAAAGAAAAATAATTGTTGTGCTTTGAATTTTATCAAAAAAATATCTTAAAAGATTATAAATTATTATTAAAAAAATGCCGTTGAACAAAAGAATCGGAAATCGCCACCAAAACAAATATGTTTCAACTTTATCATATCTCAAATAATTTGAAATATCTAAAAATATATCGACAAGCCCGACCAAAAAACTGTGCAAAGCTCCGGGATATGTAGTATTTGGAATATCTGAAAAATTTAAACTTGACATTGCTTCCCAATATTGTCTTACCCAAGTATAAAACCAAGCAGTTTCGTCTGTTGTAAAAAATTTTCCTAAACCTATACTTCCAAATATAACAAAACCCAAAGCAATAAAAATTACCGGAAAATATTCGATAAGATATTTATTTATAGCGTATTTGTTTTCAACTCTACTTTTCGAAAGTGTTGTTGTTGAGGGTTTGGAGTTAGTTTTTGTCCTTTTCATATTTTTAATTAATACTTTCCGATAATTTTAAAACTATATTTTTCCAACTATATTTTAATTGGAAATTTTCTAAAAACTCAGATTCAATTTTATAATTATTTATAAACTTATTGTTATAAAAATTTATTATCCTTTTACTTAATTCAAAACTGTCTCCAAATTTAAAAAATTCTCCGTTAATTCCGTCAGAAATTATATCGGTATTTCCGCTCACAGGTGTAGAAATCAGATACATTCCGCACG